>NZ_JAPCIV010000015.1:0-122901 GCF_027707585.1 Aeromonas sp. QDB39
TAGCGACTAATCAGATCGCACAAACTGGACTGAGTTCCCTTCCTCCGGTGATCTACTATTCGGAACAGCTATTTAGAATCCTCCCGTCTGAATCATCAAGCCGATTTATTTCTCCCTTATCCGTTTGCACGCGCCGGCGGCACCGGCACAAGGCTTTACACAGTAATGACCATGGTCCCTTGCCCCGTCGCCCTGCGGCGGGAATGGGCAACTGTTGCCGCCATCATGGGGATCGCCCTGCGTGACGCATTCGGCCAGGGAAGATCAACGCGGCCTGACCCTACATCAAAAACGAAAAAGGAGTATCGCCATGAGTGGTACCATCATCAAGTCAGCCAGAAATACCGCCAATGCACCGCAGGATCTGAGCCCCAGCACCCAGAGCGTGGCGTTTTCCCACTACAACAATATCTCCGCCCAGCTGCCGGTCGACCCGAAAACGGGCGCGCTGGTCGCAGGGGATATCAAGGCGCAGGCCAGACAGTGCCTCACCAATATCAAGGCCATCGTCGAGAGCATCGATCATGTGATGGATGACGTGGTCAAAATCACGGTATTTCTCAAAGAGATTGCCGATCTCGACGCGGTCAACGCCGTCTATGGCGAGTTCTTCCCCCACCTGCTGCCGACCCGCACCGTGCTGGCGGTGGCTGGTCTGCCGCTCGGCGCCGCCGTGCAGATGGACGCGCTCATCTCCAACGGTGAAGGCACCTTCCCGCAGGCCCCCTGCCCGCTGCTGAAGCTCTCTCGCAACAGCGACAAGGCGCCGCAGGATCCGCTCTCGACCCATACCGTCGCCTTCTCCCACTACAACAATATCGGTGCCCAGCTGCCGGTCGATGCCGCGTCGGGCCAGCTGGTCGCCGGTGGCATCCAGCAGCAGGCTGGCCAGTGCCTGCGCAACATCAAGCACGTGCTGGAGAGCATCGATGTACCGTTTGACGATATCGTCAAGGTCACCGTCTATCTGACCAGCCTGGCCGATCTGGACGCCGTCAACGAGGTCTACACCACCTTCTTCCCGGACTCCGCCATTGCCCGTGCCGTCGCCTACCTGCCGGCGCGCAGCGTGATCGTGGCCTCCGCCCTGCCGCTCGGCGCCCGGGTGCAGATGGATGCGGTCATCTCCCACGGTGACGGCACCCCGCCGCAGCTGGTGGAAGACAGACACAATCTGGTGATCAGCGCCCGCAATACCGACAAGGCACCGCGCAGCCCGCTGCACACCCAGACCGTCGCCTTCTCCCACTACAACCACATCGCCGGCCAGCTGCCGGTTGATCTGGCCACCGGCAAGATCCTGACCGGTTGTGTCAAGGAGCAGACCGCCCAGTGCCTCGGCCATATCAAGACCATCGTCGAAAGCATCGGCCACGTGATGGACGATATCGTCAAGGTCAATATCCAGGTGAAGAACATCGCGGATCTGGCGGAGGTGGATGCCATCTACACCAAATACTTCCCGGCCTACCTGCCCGCCCGCACCGTGATTGGCGTGAGCGAGCTGCCCGCCGGCGCCCTGGTGCAGATTGATGCGGTGATGTCCAACGCAGAAAGCACCCCGCCGCAGGCATAAGACATGCCCTGAATAATAAAAAGAGACCGGCTAATGGCCGGTCTCTTTTTTGGTAACAGGAAGGGATATTATTTTTATGGCATCGACGCAGATGCGCCAACGTTCGATGACGCTTCGCTAATCGAACCTGCGGGCCAATAACACGCTATCGAATATGTTGCTTCAGTTCAGCTTCCCACTGTTTGAACAATGTAAAGTCACCCTCGGCTCGACTCTTGGCAGCCGTGAACCATTGCACCCCAACCTCATCAGAATGCCTGAACTCCAACCGAAACTCATACTTGGTACTTATCACCAGTGCCAGACATGCACCAATCAAAAATGCGATAGCAGGAAGAATCCACGTAATAACCTGACCTTGTGCATCCGTTGGCACAAATATGAACAGTAGACTGGAAGCAATGGCCCCCAACATAATCATATTGAGTATTTTGTCTTTCCAGGAAAGGACCCGAACCTGTACGTTCGATATTCTTCCCAGATCGTAGCTGTCCTTATTTACTTGTAGTTTCTGTGCTGACTGATTGATGACAATGGAACAAGACATGGGAAACTCCATTTCAGATATACGTCACATGACATTTTTATAATCAAGAACTCTTCATGAAAAACTGACCACCATCCCGACAACCCTGCTGCATGACACCAAGCAGCCAGCAACCATCAAATAGCCCGACGTTGCCAACCAGGCTTGTTCAATGGACGCTACCGAATATTGGTTTATGCCTTGTAATGACAGGGGTAAGCCGCCCAGCATGGTATCGTATGACGCCAAACTTGAAAGCAAATTCAAAAGAAAAAGCGAGATTGATCAAGTAATCGATCTGAATACCTCCCGTATCGGCTCACACGCTATTTCGTCATACCCAAGCAGCCATAAAAAACGCCCTCCATCTTGCGATGGAGGGCGTTTTGTTGTTCCGACTATTGGGCCAGAGTGGCCCAATGATCAGCTATTACAGGGATTCAGCAGTCTCAACCACGTTTTCCACGGTAAAGCCGAATTCCTTGAACAGCAGCTCGGCCGGTGCAGACTCACCGAAGGTGGTCATACCGATGATCTTGCCGCCAAAGCCCACGTACTTGTACCAGTAGTCGGCGATGCCGGCTTCGATGGCCACACGCTTGGTGACGGAGGCCGGCAGGACGGACTCTTTGTACTCGGCAGACTGGGCGTCGAACACGTCGGTGGCCGGCATGGAGACCACGCGCACGGCACGGCCCTTGGCAGTCAGCTGCTCATAGGCGGCCACGGCCAGTTCCACTTCGGAACCGGTGGCGATCAGGATCAGCTCAGGCTTGCCAGCGCAATCCTTCAGCACATAGCCACCCTTGGCGGTATCGGCCAGTTGTTGGGCGCTGCGGTCCATCTGGGCCAGGTTCTGACGAGAGAAGATCAGCGCAGTCGGGCCGTCGGTACGCTCGATGGCGTGCTTCCAGGCGATGGCGGATTCAACCTGGTCACACGGGCGCCAAGTGCTCATGTTCGGGGTCAGACGCAGGGAAGCGATCTGCTCGACCGGCTGGTGAGTCGGGCCATCTTCACCCAGACCGATGGAGTCGTGGGTATAAACGAAGATGGCGCGCTGCTTCATCAGGGCGGCCATGCGCAGGGCATTGCGGGCGTATTCCATAAACATCAGGAAGGTGGCGCCGTAGGGGATGAAACCACCGTGCAGGGCGATACCGTTCATGATGGCGGACATGCCGAACTCGCGTACACCGTAGTGGATGTAGTTGCCGGAGGCATCGTCGTTGGTCAGGGACTTGGAACCGGACCACATGGTCAGGTTGGACGGCGCCAGGTCGGCAGAACCACCCATGAACTCCGGCAGCAGCTTGCCAAAGGCTTCCAGCGAGTTCTGGGAGGCTTTGCGGGTCGCGATCTTGGCCGGGTTGGCTTGCAGGGTTTCGATGATCTTGGCGGATTCAGCGGCCCAGTTGGCCGGCAGTTCGCCAGCGGTACGGCGCTTGAATTCGGCAGCCAGGGTCGGGTGAGCGGCTTCATAGGCGGCGAACTTGGCAGCCCAGTCGGCTTCCAGTTTGGCGCCCTTCTCCTGACCGTTCCACTCGGCAGCGATGTCGGACGGGATAACGAACGGCGCGTGGTCCCACTTCAGGAAGGCACGGGCGGCGGCGATCTCGTCATTGCCCAGCGGTGAGCCGTGGCAGTCGTGGGAGCCGGACTTGTTCGGGGAACCGTAACCGATGATGGTGCGGCAGCAGATCAGGGTCGGCTTGCCGGTCTCGGCCTTGGCGGCTTCGATGGCAGCGTTGATCGCTTCCGGGCTGTGGCCGTCAACGGCGGCAATCACGTGCCAGCCGTAGGCTTCGAAGCGCTTGACGGTGTCATCGGTGAACCAGCCTTCCACGTGACCGTCGATGGAGATGCCGTTGTCATCCCAGAACGCGATCAGTTTGCCCAGTTGCAGGGTACCGGCCAGGGAGCAGGCTTCGTGGGAGATACCTTCCATCAGGCAGCCGTCGCCCATGAAGGCGTAGGTGTAGTGGTCGACGATGTCGTGACCCGGCTGGTTGAACTGCTCGGCCATGGCCTTCTCGGCGATCGCCATGCCGACGGCATTGGTGATGCCCTGACCCAGCGGACCGGTCGTGGTTTCAACGCCCGGCGCGTAACCGTACTCCGGGTGACCCGGGGTGCGAGAGTGCAGCTGGCGGAAGTTTTTCAGATCATCGATGGAGAGGTCATAACCGGAGAGGTGCAGCAGGGAGTACAGCAGCATGGAGCCGTGGCCGTTGGAGAGAATGAAACGGTCGCGGTCGGCCCACTTGGGGTTGTTCGGGTTATGTTTGAGGTGGCTGCGCCACAACACTTCGGCGATATCCGCCATTCCCATGGGGGCGCCCGGGTGACCGGAGTTGGCTTTTTGAACGGCATCCATACTCAATGCGCGAATGGCATTGGCAAGCTCTTTACGAGAAGGCATCTGTATCTCCTGCGATTGCTTCATTTGATGGCCAAGATTAAGGCGCGTTATTGTCCCAGCAGGGGGCGCGGCGTGCAAATATTATCTGGGCGAATAAAGTGGCTTTGGGAGCTCAATCGCTTTTCTTGACAGGGCAAACGATTGAGCCGTAACCGCTTTACACCCCAAATGGGGTAAAGCGCGGATCTTGTTCGGCCAGGGGGCGGTAAAACCAAAATAGTGCTGGCAATCGAGGGGGGCGCTAACTAAAATGGACGTCCAGATGTAGATACCTCTACAATCATCCTATCATCACCCGGTTATTGCTGCGGCGATAACCCCAGACAAGCTGAGAATCCCATCATGGCAAAGCTGTTTACTTCCGAGTCGGTCTCCGAAGGCCATCCCGACAAGATTGCGGACCAGATCTCCGATGCGGTCCTGGACGCCATCCTCAAGCAAGACACCAAGGCCCGTGTCGCCTGCGAGACCCTGGTCAAGACCGGCATGGTCATGGTGGCCGGTGAAGTAACCACCACCGCCTGGGTAGACATCGAGCAGATCGTGCGCGACACCGTGCGCGACATCGGCTACACCCACTCCGACATGGGCTTCGACGCCGACTCCTGCGCCGTGCTGAACGCCATCGGCAAGCAGTCCCCGGACATCAACCAGGGCGTTGACCGCAGCGATCCGCTGGAACAGGGCGCGGGCGACCAGGGCCTGATGTTCGGCTACGCCACCAACGAAACCGACGTGCTGATGCCGGCCCCCATCACCTACTCTCACCTGCTGGTGAAGCGTCAGGCTGAAGTGCGCAAGAACGGCACCCTGCCGTGGCTGCGTCCGGATGCCAAGAGCCAGCTGACCTTCGCCTACGACGACGCCGGCAAGATCATCGGTGTGGACGCCGTGGTGCTCTCTACCCAGCACGCCGAATCCATCAGCCACAAGGATCTGGTGGAAGCGGTGCGCGAAGAGATCATCAAGCCGGTACTGCCGGCCGAGTGGGTCAACAAGGACACCAAATACTTCATCAACCCGACCGGCCGTTTCGTCATCGGCGGCCCGATGGGTGACTGCGGTCTGACCGGTCGCAAGATCATCGTCGACACCTACGGCGGCATGGCCCGTCACGGTGGTGGCGCCTTCTCCGGCAAGGATCCGTCCAAGGTTGACCGCTCCGCTGCCTACGCCGCCCGCTACGTGGCCAAGAACATCGTCGCCGCCGGTCTGGCCGATCGCTGTGAAATCCAGATCTCCTACGCCATCGGCGTGGCCGAACCGACCTCCATCAGCGTCGAAACCTTCGGCACTGCCAAGGTTGCCGAGGATCTGCTGGTCAAGCTGGTACGCGAGCACTTCGAGCTGCGTCCGTACGGCCTGATCCAGATGCTGGATCTGAAGCGCCCGATCTACCAGGCCACTGCCGCCTACGGTCACTTCGGTCGCAACGAGTTCCCGTGGGAGCAGACCGACAAGGCCGAACAGCTGCGTTCCGCCGCCGGTCTGTAAGCGTCACGCTTGTGGTATAAAGGGGAGCCGGGCTCCCCTTTTGCTTGTCCGCCATTTGCCGAGAACCCGATGTCCCTCACCGCCACCCGCCTCGATCCCGCCCTGCACCAGCAGTTGCTCGCCCGTGTCGACGCCTGTTTTGTGCAGGCCGAAGCGCGCCTTGGCCGCCCCTTTCCCCGCCCGCAAGTTCATTGCAACATGCGCGGTCGGGCGGCGGGATCGGCGCGGCTGCAAACCTGGGAGCTGCGCTTCAACCCGGCCCTCTACCAGGCCAACCAGCAGGCGTTTCTGGTCGAGGTGGTGCCCCACGAGGTGGCCCACCTGCTGGTTTATGCCCTGTGGGGCGAAGGGCGTGGCAGATCGCGGGTGCTGCCCCACGGCCGCCAGTGGCAATCGGTGATGCGGGAGGTGTTCGGCCTTGAGCCCAGAACCACCCACAGCTTCGATCTGGCGGTCCTGGCGCAGCCGACCATCCCCTATCGCTGCCTCTGCCAGCAGCATCAGCTGTCGGTGCGTCGCCACAACAAGGTGGTGCGCGGCGAGGCCCGCTACCACTGCCGCCGCTGCAAGCAACCGCTGGAGCGGGTTGGCTCGTCGCAGTAAGCCAGCCGGTGTCGCGCCCCTGTGCTAGGGTGCCTCTCTGATTTTTCCGCCAACCATCTCATTGCCAAGGATCACCATGTTTCGTCCCCTGCTCTCTCTCGCCCTGACCCTGCTGGTCAGTCTGCCCCTGCATGCCCAGACCTTTCGCGCCGCCAAACAGGATCTGAACCGCCTCTATCAGGATCACCCGGTCACCTTCTATTGCGGCTGCAAGATTGACTATCAGGGCAAGAAAATGAGCCCGGATCTGGCCAGCTGCGGCTATGAGCCGCGCAAGCAGCCCAAGCGCGCCGCCCGCATCGAGTGGGAGCACGTGGTGCCGGCCTGGGAGTTCGGCCACCAGCTGCAGTGCTGGCAGCAGGGCGGTCGCAAGAATTGCGGCAAGAGCGACGAGTTCAACCAGATGGAAGGGGACATGCACAACCTCTTCCCCGCCATCGGCGAGGTGAACGGCGATCGCGCCAACTTCCGCTTCTCCGACTGGAATGGCACCCCGGATCAGTACGGCCAGTGCCGGATGCTGGTGGACTTCAAAAATCGCCAGGTGCAGCCGCCCAAGGGGCTGGTACGCGGCCAGATCGCCCGCGCCTACCTCTACATGAGCCAGCAGTATGGGCTGCGTCTGGCGGCGCAACAGCGTAAACTGTTCGAAGCCTGGGACAGGCAGTACCCGGCCGACGGCTGGGAGTGCGAGCGCAACCGCCGCATTGGCAAGCTGCAGGGCAATACCAACCCCTTTATTGAAAAGCAGTGCCGATAACCCCATCTATGGGCACAAGGGATTTAAACCCCCTCTTCTTGAACCAGAGACTGACACTGAGCCATGCGCATTCCACGTATCTATGAACCGGCCGCCCTGCAGGTGGGCCAGACCCTCGCCCTGTCGGAAGACGGTGCCAACCACATCGGCCGGGTGCTGCGCATGCAGCCGGGTCAGCAGCTCGAGCTGTTCAACGGCGACGGCAACCAGTACCCCGCCACCATCGCCAATGTGGGCAAGAAGTCGGTGGAAGTGACCATCGACAGTTGCGACACCCGCTCGGTGGAATCCCCGCTGGCCATCCACCTCGGTCAGGTGATCAGCCGCGGCGACAAGATGGACTTCACTATCCAGAAATCGGTGGAGCTGGGCGTCACCTGCATCACCCCGCTCTTCTCCGAGCGCTGCGGCGTCAAGCTGCCGGCCGATCGGCTGGAGAAAAAACGCGAGCAGTGGCAGAAGGTGGTGATCAGCGCCTGCGAGCAGTGCGGCCGCAATACCGTGCCCGAGGTGCGCATGCCGATGGAGCTCGACGCCTGGCTGGCGGAAGAGACCAACGAACTCAAGCTCAACCTGCACCCGCGCGCCCCTTACAGCATCAACACCCTGCCCATCCCTGAGCACGGCGTGCGCCTGCTGATCGGCCCGGAAGGGGGCTTGTCGAGCGACGAGATCGCCCGTACCGTGCAGGAAGATTTCAAAGAGATGCTGCTGGGGCCGCGGGTGCTGCGCACCGAAACCGCCGCCCTGACGGCGATTACTGCGCTGCAGTGCCGCTTTGGCGATCTCGCTTGATACCATGGGCCGCATCGAGCAGCCGCACGGCAACCTCGATGCAGCCGCAAGCGGCCGATTACGCTGCGCTAATCGACCCTACAACCCCCTCGAGCCATTAAGAAGGAACAGCGGATGACCATTAAACTCGGCATCGTGATGGACCCCATCTCGGCCATCAACATCAAGAAGGACTCCAGCTTCGCCATGCTCGAAGAGGCGCAAAAGCGCGGCTACGAGCTGTTCTATCTGGAGATGAAAGACCTCTACATGGAGGCCGGTCGTGCCTTCGGCACCATGCGTCCGCTCACCGTCAAATATGACTATGCCGACTGGTACACGCTGGGCGAGGTGGTGGATCAGCCGCTCTCCAGCCTGGACGTGATCCTGATGCGCAAGGATCCCCCCTTCGACACCGAGTTCATCTACGCCACCTATATGCTGGAGCGGGCCGAGGATGAAGGCTGCCTCATCGTCAACAAGCCGCAGAGCCTGCGCGACGCCAACGAGAAGCTCTACACCGCCTGGTTTGCCGAGCACACTCCGACCACGCTCGTCACTCGCAGAGCCGACAAGCTGCGCGCCTTCCACGCCAAGCACAAGGACGTGATCCTCAAGCCGCTGGACGGCATGGGCGGCGCCTCCATCTTCCGCATGAAGGAGGATGACGCCAACGTCGGCGTCATCATCGAGACCCTCACCGAGCACGGCAGCCAGTACTGCATGGCGCAGACCTATCTGCCCGCCATCAAGGATGGTGACAAGCGGGTGCTGGTGGTAGACGGTGAGCCGGTGCCCTACTGCCTGGCTCGCATCCCGGCCCAGGGGGAGACCCGTGGCAACCTGGCGGCCGGTGGCCGTGGCGAAGCGCGTCCCTTGAGCGAAGCCGACTGGGCCATCGCCCGCGCGGTGGGCCCGACGCTGAAAGAGAAGGGGCTTATCTTCGTCGGCCTCGACATCATCGGTGATCGGCTGACCGAGATTAACGTCACCAGCCCGACCTGCATCCGCGAGATTGAAGCGGCCTTCGACGTGCATATCACCGGCATGCTGATGGATGCCATCGAGCGCCGGCTGGCCAAGGCTTGAGCGGCCCCAGCCCTGCTACGACCACAGGCGATAAACAACAGAGGCGGCCCCGGGGCCGCCTCTTTTCTATCCTGTTTTTTTCCATCCTGCCTTTGCTCTTTCCTGCCTCTCCCCGTCAGCAGCGGAACTGCCCCACCTTCACCTTGAGTTCGCTGGAGAGCTGTTCCAGCTCGTGGCAACTCTGGTTCAACTGGGAGGCGGCCTGTGTCGATTCGCTGGCGATGTGGGCGATATTGACCACATTGCGGCTGATGTCCTCGGCCACCTTGCTCTGCTCCTCCGCCGCCGTGGCGATGTGGGTATTCATCTCGTTGATCACGTTGACCGAACTGACTATCTCGCCAAGCGCCTGACCGCAGGCCAGCACGGTGCGGTTGGACTGTTCCACCTGATCCAGTCCCAGCTCCATGCTGGACGCCGCCTGAGTGGCCCCCTGCTGCAACTTGACGATGGTCTTGCCGATCTCCTCGGTGGAGCGCTGGGTACGCTGGGCCAGGGTGCGCACCTCGTCGGCCACCACCGCAAACCCCCGCCCCTGATCGCCAGCCCGCGCCGCCTCGATGGCGGCGTTGAGCGCCAGCAGGTTGGTCTGCTCGGCGATGCCGCGAATGGCATCCATCACGCTGCTGATATTGCGGCTGTCATCGGCCAGCTGGGTGATCATGGCGGCGGTGTTCTGGATCTGGGACGACAGCCCCGACATGCACTGGATGGCGTCCGCCACTATCTGGTGACCGTGACGGGCACTCCCGTCGGCATGGCGCGCCGCATCGGCAGCGTTGTTGGAGCTGTTGGCCACTTCCGCCACGGTCGCGCTCATCTGGTTCATGGCGGTCGCGGTCTGATCGGTCTCGGCCTGCTGCTGGGCGAAGCGCTGGCGGCTCTCGACGCCGATATGAGCCAGCTGGGCCGACTCCCTAGCGAGCTGCTCCGCCATGCCGTTGATCTGGGTGATGAGCTCGCGAAAATGGCAGATCACGTCGTTGAGGGAGTGGGCCAGCCCGCCCATCTCGTCCTTGCGCAGCACAGGTGCCAGCTTGCTCAGATCGAGATCCGTCTGCATGCCACGCAAGATCCCGCCCATGGCAGCCAGGGGCTGGCTGACGCTGCGCCCGGCCCACACCCCGAAGAACAGGATGCAGGCGCTGCCGACCACCAGCAGCAAGATAAACAGCCGGTTGAGCTGCACCCTGAGCCCGTTGAGCTCGGTCATGTTCTTCTCGGCCTCCTTCAGCTGGTACTCCACCAGGGCGCTGATCCCGTCGCTGACCGGGTCGATCACCCGATAGAGCGGCATGATATGGGCGGCCAGCTGACCCTGATTGCTCCCCTGCATGTCGGCCAGGATCTGCATCACCGTCTCAATCTCCCGGTCTGCCGCCGCAAACAGCCCCTGCATCTGGTCGGCTTCCCGCTGCTCCGTCTGGCTCATCGGCTGACTGCGGTAGCCCTGCCAGATGCGCTTGATCTCCTGCTGGGCGGCGCTCATGTCCGCGCGCGATCTGGCGGGGTCGAAGCCCCCCACATTGGCCTTGTTGGCTGCATCGATCACCTTGACCGCGTAGAGATCGGCGATCTGCTTGAGTTCCTTGAGCTGCACCACCTCCCCCTGATACATGCTGTTCATGCCAGCCATCAGCTGGGACATTGCCTGGACAGCCCCGATCACCAGCAGCACCAATGCCAGCAGGGGTACCACACAGCCCAGGATCAACTTCTGTCTGATCGAAATACCTTCCATGGTGTTATCTCCATCCTGACTGCGGCGGGGAACCGGCCCGCAAGCGGTAAAAAGCGGTTTTGCCCGCCTCGGCGAACTGCCATAATTGACCCAAATACCTTTGCAATATTTGGCCCATATGCAAACACTGCAAAATCACTTCCTGCTCGCCATGCCGAGCCTCTCCGATCCTTATTTCGAGCGTTCGCTGGTCTACCTGTGCGAACACAGCGAAGAGGGTGCCATGGGGCTGGTGGTCAACATCCCGGTGGACATGTCGCTGGATGCCATGCTGACCCAGCTCAAACTGGCGCCGCCCCCCAGCCCCGAGCTCAAGCAGCCGGTGCTGCAGGGAGGGCCGGTGCACGCCGACCGCGGCTTCGTGCTGCACAGCTTCCGACCCGGCTTCAATTCCACTCTGCAGGTGGGAGACGAGCTCATGGTCACCACTTCCAAGGATATATTGGAAACCCTCGGTACCGAGGAGGCCCCCGCCCACTGGCTGGTGGCACTCGGGTATGCCGGCTGGAGCGCCGGCCAGCTGGAGCAGGAGCTGGTCGACGGTGCCTGGCTGGTGATCCCGCCCAATCCGGATCTGGTGTTCAAGACCCCGATCCATCAGCGTTGGCAGCAGGCCGCCGCCAGCATAGGGGTCAACCCCATCCATCTATCCAGCGACATCGGCCACAGCTGATGCCGTTTGCCACGCATTTCGCGAGGCATTTTGAGGAATCAATGCAATGTCATCACGCAGTATCATGGGCTTTGACTACGGCACCAAAAGCATAGGGGTGGCCATCGGTCAGGAGCTTACCGGCACGGCCCAACCCCTGCGCGCCATCAAGGCCAACGACGGCATCCCCAACTGGGACGACATCGACAAGCTGCTCAAGGAGTGGCAACCGGATCTGCTGGTTGTCGGCCTGCCGCTCAACATGGACGGCACCGAACAGGAGATCACGGTACGGGCCCGCAAATTCGGCAACCGGCTGCACGGCCGCTTCGGCAAGCAGGTGGAGTTCAAGGACGAGCGGCTCACCACCACGGATGCGCGGGCGCGTCTGTTCGAGCGGGGGGGTTATCGGGCGCTGGAGAAAGGCAGCGTGGACGGAGTCTCCGCCCAGCTCATTCTGGAAGCCTGGATGGAAGAGCAGTACGGTTGACAGACGGGGGAGAGGCAGGTCAATCCTGCCCCTCCCCCATGCCTGCATCAGGCCTTGGCCTGTTGCGAGAGCAGATCCCCCCCTTCTTCACCCTGACCGGCATGCATCATGCGGTTGAGCCAGGGCACCATCAGCGCCATCACCACCGCCACCAGCAGGGTCACCAGCCCAATCTTGCCAAACACGTCCGTGTAGATGGGCAGGGTCTGCAGCGGATCGGTCACCCCTTGCGGCACGGCGGTAAAGGTCGCCACATAGCCCCCCAGCAAAGAGGCCATCGCCTGGGTCAGGAACCACATCCCGAGGATGAAGCCCATCAGCCGCTGCGGCACCAATGCCGCCACCATGGCCAGCCCCAGGGCGCTGATCATCAGCTCTCCCAGACTCTGGAACAGATAAATGAGCACCATGAACCAGGGTGAGGTGAGCCCCTGTGCATCGGCAAACCAGATGCCGGACGCCGCCGCGGTGAGAAAGCCGAGGGAGCAGAACAGCATGCCCAGGGTGAACTTGAGGGGCATGGTGAGATCCCGCCCCTTGCTGCCCAGCCGGGTATAGATCATCGCCAGCACCGGGCTGCCGACCACCACCCAGAAGGGGTTGAGCGCCTGGAAGCTGATGGGGTTGACGCTCATCCCCAGCATCTCGTGATGCATGTTGTTGATGGCAAAGAAGTTGAGCGAGGTCGGCATCTGGGCGTAGAGCACGTAGAACACCACGGCTTCCAGCATCAGCACGAAGGCCACGTACATCTTGTTGCGAGCCACCGCATCGAGCTTGAAGGCCTCGCGAAAGAAGAAGATCACCACGGCCAGGGTCACCGTCATCAGCACCATGTTGGCGATCACCACGTGGTGCATCAGCCAGGCGCAGAAGAAGACCAACGCCACCGACCCCAGCAAGACCAGCAGCAGCTTGCCGTAATCGAGCGGTAGATGGTCGGGTTCGGAGCCGATGTCCCTGACCATGTGACGACAGGCGAAGAAGGTCAGCAGCGCGATGACCAGACCCACCCCGCACAGGTTGTAGGTCACCGTATAGCCGTAGTGATCGGCGATGACCGGTGCCAGCGACAGCGAGATGAGCGAGCCGATGTTGATCGACATGTAGAACAGGGTGAAGGCCCCATCTAGCCGGGGATCGCCGCGCTCATAGCACTTGGCGAGCAGGCTGGCGGGGTTGGCCTTGAACAGGCAGTTGCCGACCGCGATGGTACCCAGTGCATAGAAGATGAGGTCGGGATTGTAGATGGACATGCCGGTCATGAAATAGCCGATGACCAACACGATGGCCCCCAGCACCATGGTGCGCTTGGTGCCCAGCACATGGTCGCCCACATAGCCGCCCACCGAGATGAGGCCATATACCAGTGCCGAGAAGGCACCGAAGGTGATGAACGACTGCTCCTGTGAGAATCCCAGTTGCTGGACGAAGAACACCGCCAGGATCCCCTGGACGCCGTAATAACCGAAGCGCTCCCAGAGTTCGACGAAGAAGATCATGAAAAAGGGTTTGGGCTGTTGCAACAACCCGGTCGGGGCCGATGGACGCATGCTAACCTACCTGTCTTGGTGTTTTTTATTGGTGTGATATGGGGCCGCCGCACGGATAAGTGTGCGCGGGCACCTCTGTCTGTGGTGATCACCACTGTGCTCGCAGCGGCGGATGGTCAGCTGGCAGGGCTGGGAATAAGCCGGATGGCTCCTGACACGATAAGGTGGGGATCGCACAATATTCCGCAGGCGTTTGGCAACGGGCTGGCAGCCGTTTGCACCCGTCATCGCACACCGGACACTCTCGCGACAATTGTAAAAGCCGAAAAATCGACAGATGGCATGATAAGACACTGCTATTAACGCAAACCAATAGCCGATCACACTTCACTTGTTGCAATAGGTGAAGTTTTCTAATGAAACCACATTAGTTTTATTGGTGCAAACGGATCTGTTTTCCCCGCGACCAACCCTGTGCATAAAAAAACGCCGGACTGGCCGGCGTTTTTCAACATGGTGTTGGCGACCCGTGGGCCATCCGCCAAGTGCGGCGGATCAGGGTGCCAGCTGGCTCAAAATGGCATGGGCCGCGCTGATCCTGGCCTCGTTGGGGTAGTTACGGTTGGCCAGCATGACGATGCCGATCCCTTTGGCGGGCACGAAGGCCACGTAGGCACCAAAGCCGTTGGTCGAGCCGGTCTTGTTGTAGAGTCGCGCCCCCCCCGTCTCTTGGGACGCGGCAACAGGTTTGACCGGGTTGGCATTGTAAATCACCGCCGAGGAGTTGCCCGCCAGCAGCGTCTGCTCGCTGACGGGATAGGCATAACTCTCCCAGCCCAGTCCCTGGGTCATCTCGCCGACCGAGTAGCGCCCTTGGTGGGTCAGAGAGATGGCCTGCTGCAACGCCTTGTCATCAACCCCGCTGATATTGGCCTTCACGAAGGCGAGCAGATCCGCCGAGCTGGTCTTGATGCCGTAGGCCTCGTCGGCCAGCATGCCGGGATTGACCCTGATGGGCTTGTCCTCTTTCGAATAGCCATAGGCATAACTCGCCATGGCCTGCTTCGGCACATCGAGATAGGTGTGGTGCATACCCAGTCCGGGTAGCAGGGTCTGCTCCATCAACTGGGCAAACGGCTGCTGCAGGCTGCTCGCCGCCAGATAGCCGAACAGACCGATACTGGGGTTGGAGTACTGGCGATGGCTGCCCGGCTGATAGGCCGGCGTCCACTGGCGATAGTAAGCCTGCATCTGTTCGACCGATTCCACCTCGTCGGGGAATTGCAGCGGCAGCCCGCCGGCACTGTAGGTGGCGAGCTCGGCCATGGTGATGCCATCAAAGGCGGAGCCCTTGAGCCAGGGCGCGTGCCGGCTCACCTTGTCATCCAGCCCAATCGCCCCCTTGACCACTGCGTAGGCACCAAGGGTGGCGGTATAGGTCTTGCTGACCGAGCCAATCTCGAACAGGGTCTGCTCGCTGACCTTCTTCCCGGCCGCCATATCGGCCAGCCCGTAGTTGAAGTAGTGGGCCTGCCCCCCCTTCAGCACGGCGACCGCCATGCCCGGGATCCTGTGCTGCTTGAGCATGGGGCGGATGGCGTCATCCACCACAGCGTTCAGCGGATCGACGGGGGCCGCCAGGGCGAGCGGGGCAAGCAGCAGGGTGCCGAGGGCCAGCAGTGGCAGGGATCTGGTCTGTTTCATGGCAAAAATCTCAGTATGTTCAGGAGCCGTCAGCCTAACCGACCTGCGTGTGCCGAGCATGAGCCTGGGTGAAGTCTGTGTGAAGTCGCCCACCAAATCATCCAGATTCAATGAGTTATCCATGACTTGCCCCTCTTGCCCGGCCACGGGCGTATAAGCTGTAGGGGCAGCATCACACAGGGAGGCGCACGTGCAGACACAACCACAGATAACCCGGCTGCTGACGGCACTGGAGCAGGTGATCCTCGGCAAGCCGTTGCAGCTCAAGATAGCGCTGGTGACCCTGCTGGCCCGCGGCCACCTGCTGATCGAGGATCTGCCCGGCATGGGCAAGACCACCCTGGCCCACGCCTTGGCGCAGGTGCTGGGGCTCGACTGCCGGCGGGTGCAGTTCACTGCCGATCTGCTGCCGGCCGACCTGCTGGGGCTGCAGATCTTTGACCCCCACCAGCAGCAGTTTCGCTTTCACCCGGGCCCCGTCTTTGCCCAGGTGCTGCTGGCGGACGAGATCAACCGTGCCAGCCCCAAGGTGCAGAGCGCCCTGCTGGAAGCCATGGCCGAGGGCAAGGTGAGCATAGAGGGAGAGAGCCACCCGCTGCCCTCCCCCTTCTTCGTCATCGCCACCCAGAACCCGGCGGATCAGGCGGGCACCTACCCCCTGCCGGAATCCCAGCTCGATCGCTTCGCGGTGCGCCTCTCCCTCGGTTTTCCCACGCAAGAAGCAGAGCGTCGACTGCTGCGCGGGGCCAGCCAGAGCGCGCCCCTCGAGCGGCAGCTGGACGCCGCCGAGCTGGCCGCCCTGCAGGCCGAGGCGGCGCAGATCCACCTCTCCGATGCCAGCCTCGACTACTTGCTGGCGCTGGTGCAGCAGAGCCGCTTCGACGCCGACCTGCCGCAACCGCTCTCGCCCCGCGCCGCCCAGACTCTGCTGGCGGTGAGCCGGGCCTGGGCGCTGGTGGCGGGCCGCCGCTTCGTCAGCGTGGAGGATGTGCAGGCTGTCTTCCCCTACGTGGCCGAGCACAGGCTCAGGGGGAGCTTTGGGGTGCAGCGCGGTGAAGCCTGCCCGCTGAGCCAGCGCCTGCTGGCCCGGGTCGATCCGGATCGCCCCTGATGAACTGGCGCCAGCACAGGGCCAGGTGGCAACAAGGCTGGCTGGCCCGGCGCATCCCGCCGGCCCGCCAGATCACCCTGCTGGGGCGCAGCCTGTTCATCCTGCCCACCCGGCTCGGCCTCTGGTATCTGCTGGTGATGCTGGCCATCTATCTGCTCGGCACCAACTACCAGAACAACCTGGTGTTGCTGGTGGCCTACGGCCTCGGCAGCCTGTTCATGGTCACCATGTGGCTCACCCACCGCAACCTGCTGGGGTTGTCTCTGCTGGGGGGGCCGGCCGTGCTGGGAGAGGCGGGCAGCACCCTGCCCATGCCCATCACGGTGCGCAGCGAACGGCCGCTGCAGGCTCTGCAATTCTCCCTCAATGAAGGGCGGCTCTGGCTGGCGCAGGTGGATGCGGTGCCGCAACCCCTGCTCCTGCCGGTGCTGGGCCCCCGGCGCGGACGCCTGCCGCTGGAGAGGCTGCGGGTGGAGAGTCGCTACCCCCTCGGCCTGTTTCGCTGCTGGACGCTGCTGGACCTGCAACTGGAGGGCTGGCTCGCGCCGGCCCCCGAGTACGGTCCCCTGTGCGGGGAGGCCGCGACCGATGCGGCGGGCAGCCGGGGGCAGCCCACCCCGGCCTCGATGGGGGACTTCGACATGCTGCGAGCCCACCAGAGCGGGGAGCCGCTGAGCCGGGTCGCCTGGAAGCAGCTCGCCCAGGGACGCGGCCTGCTGGTGAAGCAGTTCTGCGAGCCGGGGCAGGATGATACCCACCTCAGCCCACAGCGGGTCGGCGGCCGGGATCTGGAGCAGCGGCTGGCGGTGCTCGCCTGGTGGTGTGACGACTACGCCAAGCGGGGCATTCCCTTCAGCCTGACGCTGGCGGGCCAGACGCTCGGGCCGGACAGCGGGGCTAACTTTTTGCAGCGCTGCCGGCTGGCGCTGGCCCGCGTCGATGCCGTGGAGTCGCCGCAGGAGGTCAACCTCGATGCTGCTCGATAACCGGCGTCTGCTGCCGCTGCTCGCCCTGCTGCAACTACTGCTGATCCCGGCTCTCTGGCCCCAGCTGCAACTCTGGGTGGTGGCCGTTTCACTGCTCACCCTGGGCGTGCGGGCCATGATGCTGTGGCGGGGCTGGCGTCCGCCGCCCGCCGCCGCGCTGGCACTGCTGGCCATGCTGGGCGTGGCGCTGCTTGGCTGGCAGTGGCGCCAGCTCGGCACCCTGCCGGCCCTCATCAATCTGCTCTGGCTCGGCTACGGCCTCAAGCTCATCGAGGTCCGGCGAGAGCGGGATGTGGAGCAGGTGCTGCTGCTCGCCTTCTTTCTCGTCGCGCTGGCGCTGGTGCAACGGCAAAGCATGGGGTGGGCCTTGGCGATGATGGCTGCACTCTGGCTGGCGGTCACCACCCTGCTGGCAGCGGTGCAGCCCCTCGGCCAGCGGCTGTGGCGCCGTGCCGGGCTCATCCTGCTGCTGGCCATCCCCCTGCTGCTCACCCTGTTTCTGCTGCTGCCAAGGCTGGCACCGCTGTGGCAGATGCCGAGCAGCAGCCGCACCCTCTCCGGCCTCTCGGAAGAGGTGGCCCCCGGCGACATCAGCGAGCTGGTCAACTCCTCCGAGCTGGCCTTT
The DNA here is from genome assembly GCF_027707585.1 of Aeromonas sp. QDB39. Classification (NCBI taxonomy): domain Bacteria; kingdom Pseudomonadati; phylum Pseudomonadota; class Gammaproteobacteria; order Aeromonadales; family Aeromonadaceae; genus Aeromonas; species Aeromonas sp. QDB39. Next base: position 18,047 of record NZ_JAPCIV010000015.1, read on the forward strand.
CGCATCACCTTCGCCGCCGCGCCGCCCCCGCCGAAGGAGCGCTACTTCCCGCTGATGCGCCAGGAGCTGTTCGATGGCCGGCGCTGGTTGCTCAGCGAGCAGGTGCGCCGCTGGCAACAATCCCAATCCGTGCAGATGCTGCCGGCGGCCACCCCGGCGACCCCGCTGCCGGCCGGCAGCTATCAGGTGATCGCCGAGCCCCAACGCCTGCGCTGGACCCTGGCCCAGGCCAACCCCGAAGTGTTGAGCGGCCCGGTCACCTTGAGTCCCCTCACCACCCTCTATCGCCAGGATCGGGGGGATGGCCGCGTCAGCTACCGGGTCAGCACGGCCGCCATGACGCCACCTGCCGATGACGCTGCCCGTCACCTCAACCTGCAGCTGCCCACGGGCGGCAACCCCAAGGCCCGGGCCCATGCCCTGGTGCTCAAGGCTCGCCATCCGACGCCAGAGGCGCTGGCCACCGCCCTGCTGGACGAGTTTCGCCATGGCGACTTCTACTACACCCTGCAGCCGCCGCGGCTCGGACAAGAGGGGGTGGATGACTTTCTGTTCGAGAGCCGGCGCGGCTTTTGTGGTCACTACGCCACGGCCACCGCCTTCGTGCTGCGGGCGGCTGGCATCCCGGCCCGGCTGGTGACCGGCTACCTCGGTGGCGAGTGGAATCCGAGGGGCAACTACCTGGAGGTGCATCAGTTTGATGCCCACGCCTGGGTGGAGTATCTGGATGAGCAGAACCGCTGGCAGCGGCTCGATCCCACCGCCGCGGTGGCCCCTCAGCGTATCGAAGGGGGCATGCCGGCGGCCCTTGGCGGCGAGTTCGCCGCCGCTGACCCGCTCTCCCTGCAGCGCTATCGCAACTGGGCCCTGCTCAACCAGCTGCGCTGGTGGGGGGCCAATCTCGATTACCAATGGACCCGCTGGGTACTCAACTATGATGCCGCCAGCCTGTGGCAGCAGCTGGGACAACGCTGGCCGGTGCTGGCCGGCCATGCCCACTGGCTGATCCTGGCCGCCCTGCTGGGGGTGGCCAGCCTGGTGGGTGGCCTGCTGATCTGGCGCGGCCCTGCTCCGCTGCCCCTGCGGCTATGGCAGCCCCTGCGCCGGCGCGCCGCCCACCATGGCTGGCAGCCCTTGGCGGGGGAGAGTCTGGCCAGCTGGTGCGAGCGCCTCGCCGGCCTCAGACCTGCCTTGGCGCGGCCGCTGCAACAGGGTGCCTGGCTCTACCGGCGCTGGCGTTATGCCCCCTTGTCGACGGCGCAGCGCCAACGTACCTTGCGCCAGCTGCGGCGACGGCTGCGCCAGATCTGCCGGCACTGGGATGCCCGCCAGTGACGGCAGTGCAGCGGCGGCGCCAGATCTGCCAGCGCTGGGATGCCCACAGCTGACGGCGGTGCAAACAACGCCCAAACGAAAGGGGAGCCCGTGGCTCCCCTTGTTGTCAGACAACGGCGACAGCGAGGCTTATGCCTGCTTACTGTTTTGCGCCGGATTGTCCCAGATCCCCTCTTCCAGCTGGCTGCGGATCTCGGGGTACTTGTTGGCGTCGAAGGTGGGCACCTTGCCCAGCTTGAGCTGGTCGTTGTAGTCCCGCGCCAGCTTGATGGCCACCCCGGAGAGCAGCAGAATCGCCACCAGGTTGACGATGGCCATCAGCCCCATGGAGACGTCCGCCATGGCCCACACGGTCGGCAGCTCGCCCACCGAACCGAACATCACCATGCCCAGCACGAACATCCGGAACAGCATCAGGCCGCCCTTGTGGTTGTGCTCGAGGAACACCAGGTTGGTCTCGGCGTAGGAGTAGTTCGCCACGATGGAGGTGAAGGCGAAGAAGAAGATGGCCGCCGCGATGAAGATGTTGCCAGCGCCACCGATCTGGGAGGAGAGCGCCCGCTGGGTCAGCTCCACCCCGGTGATGCCGGAGCCCGGTTCAAACTGGCCGGACATCAGGATGATGGCGGCGGTACAGGTACAGATGACGATGGTGTCGAGGAACACCCCCAGCATCTGCACATAACCCTGGGAGGCCGGGTGCGGCGGATAGGGCGTCGCGGTCGCGGCGGCGTTGGGAGCGGAGCCCATACCGGCTTCGTTGGAGAAGAGGCCGCGCTTGATGCCGTTGATCATCGCCTGGGAGATGGCGTAGCCCAGCGCACCGGAACCGGCCTGCTCAAGACCGAAGGCAGACTTGATGATGAGGCTGAATACCCCCGGCAGCTCGCTGATGTTCATGGCCACCACGAACAGCGCCATCAGGATGTAGGCCAGCGCCATAAAGGGCACGACCAGCTCGGCGAAACGGGCGATGCCGCGAATGCCGCCGAAGATGATGAGGCCGGAGAGCACCACCAGCGCGAGACCGCTGACCCAGTCGGGGATGCCGAAGGCCACGTTCATCGCCAGGCTGATGGAGTTGGCTTGTACCGCGTTGAACACCAGACCGAACGCCAGGATCAGGCAGAGCGAGAACAACACCCCCATCCAGCGCATGCCGAGCCCCTTCTCCATGTAGTAGGCGGGGCCGCCACGGTAGTTGCCGTCCTCATCCTTGACCTTGTAGAGCTGGGCCAGGGTGCTCTCGACGAAGGCGGTCGCCATGCCGATGAAAGCGATCAGCCACATCCAGAAGATGGCACCCGGGCCACCCAGATAGATGGCCACCGCCACCCCGGCCAGATTGCCGGTACCCACACGGGCGGCAAGGCTGGTACAGAGGGCCTGGAAGGAGGAGATGCCGGCGTTGTCTGATTTGCGGCTGTTGCGCAAGACGGAGAACATGTGGCCGAAGTGGCGGATCTGGATAAAACCCAGGCGGAAGGTGAAGAAGATGCCGACGCCGATGAGCAGGTAGATGAGCACGGCTCCCCACATCAGGTCGTTAATCATTGCGATCAAGGTGTCCATATTTCTCTCGTTGTTATCACATCCATGGTCAGTCTGCGCTGACCCCTTGCTGTCTGTTTCTGAATTTGCGGTTCACTAAAGGGGCGGAATCTAGCATAGCGAGGGAGTTCAGAATAGTGATCGGGATCACTGCGGAAACAAAAAACGAGCGATCCAGTGCATTAAAGCTTCATTTAACTCGCAAAATTTCAACAAAACTGAGAATCCAATCAATCAGCCGACAAATTAGACCCAAAAGAGCACTTTTTGGCAATTATCTATATAGAGGTAGAGCAAGCAGAGAAGGGGGCAAACCATTACGCAAGCGTTTACCCATCCGGGCAACCAAAACCCCTTTGTTTCGCCAAACGTTTTACACGTAATAAAATTTCAAGAGGCTGATCGGACAATTTGTGTGATCGATGCCACAAAACCGATAATCAACCAAAAAAGTTGTTTTTGGCGGCCGCTAAATCCACTCCGGCAAAAAGGATAAAAGTCGTTTTTTATCAAACACTTTTTGCCACTCTTTCCCACTGCGGCCAGGGAGTGGCTGATAAGCATACAGCCCCCCCTATTGCAGGATGAGCCACATCCGTATTAATTAGGCAGGTAATGACGATGGGGCATACCCATCGCGCTTTTCTGAGCCTGAGTCGCCGGGATTTTGTAATTTTATTTCAGAACTGTCGTCTCACGCCCGCCACCCCCGAGCCAGCACCCTCCGCAGGAGAGTGCGCCCTCATAAAGAGATGATATTTGCCATGGCCGATAAATTAACCCAGCTGAAAGCCCTGACCACAGTTGTCGCCGACACCGGTGATATCGAAGCCATCAAGCGCTACCAGCCCATCGATGCCACCACCAACCCCTCTCTGGTGTTGAAGGCATCCGAGATCCCCGAATACGCAGCGCTGATCGAAGACGCCATCAACTGGGCCAAAGCCCAGAGCCAGGACAAGGCACAGCAAATCATCGACGCGGGCGACAAGCTGGCAGTCAACATTGGCCTGGAAGTGCTGAAAATCGTCCCGGGCCGCATCTCCACCGAAGTGGATGCCCGTCTCTCCTTCGATACCCAGGCCAGCATCGCCAAGGCCCGCAAACTGATCCGTCTCTACAACGAAGCCGGTATCAGCAACGATCGCATCCTGATCAAGCTGGCCTCCACCTGGGAAGGGATCCGTGCCGCCGAGGTGCTGGAGAAAGAGGGCATCCAGTGCAACCTGACCCTGCTGTTCTCCTTCGCCCAGGCCCGTGCCTGTGCCGAAGCCGGCGCCTTCCTGATCTCCCCGTTCGTCGGTCGCATCCTCGACTGGTACAAGGCCAAGCACAACCGTGACTACACCGCCAGCGAAGATCCGGGCGTGGTTTCCGTCACCTCCATCTATGACTACTACAAACAGCACGACTACCCGACCGTGGTCATGGGCGCCAGCTTCCGCAACACCGGCGAGATCCTGGAACTGGCCGGCTGCGACCGTCTGACCATTGGCCCGGCCCTGCTGGAAGAGCTGAGCAAAACCGAAGGCGCCGTGGTACGCAAGCTGAACTACACCGGCGAGCGCAAAGCCAAACCGGCTCCGATGACCGAAGCCGAATTCCGCTGGGAACTGAACCAGGACGCCATGGCCCACGAGAAGCTGGGCGAAGGCATCCGCACGTTTGCCATCGACCAGGGCAAGCTGGAAACCATGCTGGCCAGCCGCCTCTGATGAGAGCCGTCATGAGCCGATGAAAACCGGGTTCCCGCAAGGGAACCCGGTTTTTTTATGGGCGCCGGACCCTTGTCATGTGTTCGTCACGAAAACGTTTTATTTTCAATGCCGTTATGTTATACGGATGGTGAAAACGAGAATAACCAAGGAGGGAGCCATGGAAATGTTCAACTTCGAATATGACGATGTAGTTGAGCTCGGTTCACGTAGCCGCGGGACAACGGGAAAGAAACGTAAATGGCGTGAGATTGAGGCGTTGAAAGACAAGCACCGCCTGCAGAAGGAGCTGCAATCCATCGACATCGCCTACGAAGGTCTCTCAGACGAGATCGAACTGTAAAAACAAGGCCCCGGTTAACCGGGGCCTTGTTTTTTAAGAGAGTGTTTCCCCTCAGGAAGAGAGCGGCAGCGACAGGCGCTTGGCCAGTGCCTGAAAGTGCTGGCTGATCTCGGGCCCGAACAGCGGATCCCCGATGGCGCGGTTCTGCCAGATCTGTTCGAGGTGACGCCAGTCATCCTCGGTCAGCGAGTCGCGCAGATGGGGGAAGATGACCCCCTCCTCGTAGTTCATGTGCGCCTCCTGCAGCGCCACGAACTGCTCCAGCTTGGCGGTAAACTGATCGAGCGGGATCACCGCATCCATCAGGATCATCTCCACCATCTCCTTGAGTTCGGCACCGGCTTCCAGCAACTTGGCATGCTCGGCCTGCAGCCGGTTGGCGACGTCCCCCTCCACTACCCGGTACTTGAGGTAGTAGTCATAAATGATGTCTTCCTTCGGATGGTGATACTTGTCCGACACCTCCCTCAGGTAATCCACCACATCGCGGATCAGGAAATAGCTGACCCGCTGTTCGTCGCGAATGGCGGCGAGCTTGTGTTTGAGCAGATCCAGCAACCTGGCGATGTTGAGATGGTCCTTGTGCAGACTGGCTAGCATGGGCACTCCTTGCGCTGAAATGAGACGATCCTGTTTCGAGTATACGGTCATTTATCGCGCCAACTTTGCACTCAATCAAGTCATCTGCAGACAAAACAGCGGGTAACGCACAATGCCGCCCCCTGTTCATGCCCCCGCTCGTCAGCCACCGGGCCCCTCACTCGCAGACCGAGTGCCAGTTGATGGGGCTCATCCCCTGCTGACTCAGCAGCCGGTTGGTTTCGGAAAAGTGGCCGCAGCCGATGAAGCCGCGATGAGCAGAGAGCGGGCTGGGGTGCGGCGCGCTCAGCACATGATGACGCTGCCTGTCGATGAAGCGCCCCTTCTTCTGGGCATGGGCCCCCCACAGCAGGAAGACCACCCCCTGACAGCTGGCATTGATCTGCTCGATGACCCGGTCGGTGAAGGTCTCCCAGCCCAGATGGGCATGGGAGTGGGCCTGGCCCGCCTGGACCGTCAGCACGGTATTGAGCAGCAGCACCCCCTGCTTGGCCCAGGACTCCAGAAAGCCGTGACTGGGTGTGACAAAACCCGGCAGGTCCCGCTGCATCTCCTTGTAGATGTTGACCAGCGAGGGGGGCGTGCGCACCCCCGGCAACACCGAGAAGCAGAGACCGTGCGCCTGATTGGGGCCGTGATAGGGGTCCTGACCCAGGATCACCACCTTGACCTGATCCAGCTCGGTCAGCTTGAAGGCATTAAACACGTCGGTCGCCGGCGGATAGATCACCTTGCCCGCCTCCCGCTCACTCCTGACGGTCGCCAGGGTCGCCTTGAAATAGTCCTGCTCCTTCTCGGAGCCAATTACATCAGTCCAGGTCTGCACCCCAATCTCCTCATTGAATCTGTCCGGATGGACGCCCTGTAACCCTGTGCAGGGTCACACCGCCTGATGCGGGTCGGCGCGCCACCATCCTCGATGAATACGGCGGGTTTTGCGGCATGCGGCTTGGCCCATGCCGGGCCATGCGAGCCAGCACGCCACCATCCTCGCTGAATGCGGCAAGACATGGTGCTGGGCCAGTGCTGGCATCACCATGCCCTCATTAATGCGGCAAGGGGCTCAGGATAGGGGGCCAGCCCTCGGGACGCAACCTTGGTACCCTCTTCCGAGTCCCCTCGTCTCTATATGGCAACCGCATGGCAACGGTATGACAACCTCCCGCGCACCCAGCGCTCCCGGCCACTGTGGGCTGCGGGGTCACACTGACCGTGGCAATCGGCGGCTCGGCTGAGACAGCCTTATGCCAAGGCAACCTTGTATAGATGTGTGAGCAGCAGAGAGAGGGCAAACCTGGCCCCGCCACCTTCACCGCAGGCTTGGCCCTGATGCCCCCACAGAGAAGATGAGGTCGGCTCATGCATAGCACAAACCTTAAAACATGTAGTTAAATTACTAGATTTAATTAATAGAAGATGCATAATTTAGATATCTTACATAATCAGAAAAATGACCTCTTTTTGATTAATCTCAATAATTTAATCCCTTCCAGCTCGCGCAAACCGCGTATTTTTTGATTTAGATCAATTTTCGTAATATTACCATCGTGGTATATATGACCCAACAAAGTAAAGGTGTAAGGCAAGGGCCCTTTAAATCATCCCGGTGGTTTAAATACATCAGGGTAATTTCCTTACAGTTGAATCCGCTTTCCTATGAGGAGTCATACCATGATCAAGGGCATCCAAATCACCCAGTCTGCCAACGCCGCTCTGCTGAACTCGTTCTGGCTGCTGGACGAAGAGAAGCAACAGGCTCGTTGCATCTGCGCCAAAGGCGACACCTTCGCCGCCGATCAGGAAGTCAGCGTCTCTGACCTGGGCCAGTTCGAATACCGTGAACTGCCGGTACAAGCCGAGCCGGCTGTCGAAGGTGGCCAGCACCTGAACGTCAACGTCCTGCGTCGCGAGACCCTGGAAGACGCCATCGCCAACCCGGAAAAGTACCCGCAGCTGACCATCCGTGTCTCCGGTTACGCCGTGCGCTTCAACGCACTGACCCCGGAACAGCAGCGTGACGTGGTGACCCGTACCTTCACCCAGAGCCTGTAAGTCGCTCTGCAGCAACCGGTATCATGAAAAACGGCCCAAACGGGCCGTTTTTTTATGGCTTGCATTCACCCACCCGTGCTCGCCACCCGTGCTCGCCGCCCTTGCTCGACGGGCTGTCAGCGCACGGTGCGGGCATCGGCGGCTCAATGCTGATCCAGCTTGACGGCTTGTGGCGGGTTGCTCAGCGCCTCGTGCATCTGCTGCTCATCGAGCTGATCGCAGTAACGGGCCACCACCAGGGTTGCCACCCCGTTGCCGATGAGGTTGGTCAGGGCGCGGGCCTCCGACATGAAGCGATCGATGCCGAGGATCAACGCCAGCCCGGCCAACGGCAGGTGGCCCACCGCCGAGATGGTGGCCGCCAGCACGATGAAGCCACTGCCGGTCACCCCGGCGGCCCCCTTCGAGGAGATGAGCAGCACCACCAGCAAGGTGATCTGCTGGAACAGATCGAGCGGGGTGTTGGTGGCCTGGGCGATGAAGATAGCCGCCATGGTCAGATAGATGGAGGTGCCGTCCAGGTTGAAGGAGTAACCGGTCGGGATCACCAGCCCCACCACCGACTTCTTGCAGCCGAGCGCCTCCATCTTCACCAGCATGCGCGGCAATACGGATTCAGAAGAGGAAGTTCCCAGCACGATCAGCAGCTCTTCCCGGATATAGGAAATAAAGCGCAGGATGCTGAAGCCATTCGCTCTGGCAATACTGCCCAGCACCAGAAAAATAAACAGCAGGCAGGTCATATAGAAGCAGGCAATTAATTGTCCGAGCTGAACCAGCGAGCCAATACCATATTTTCCGATGGTAAAGGCCATCGCACCAAATGCTCCAACCGGTGCCAGCCGCATGATCATGTTGATGATCCCGAAAATAACCTGGGAGAAGCTGTCAATGACATTGAATATCACTTTTCCCTTCTCGCCGATATGGTGCAGGGAGAAGCCAAACAGCACCGCAAATAACAGCACTTGCAGAATATTGCCGCTGGCGAAGGCGCCGATCACGCTGCCCGGGATCACGTCCAGCAGGAAGGGGATGATGCCCTGTGCCTTGGCCTGCTCGGCATAGGCCGAGATGGCGCTGGCGTCCAGCGTGGCGGGGTCGACGTTCATGCCCACCCCCGGTTGCAGCAGGTTGACCACGCACAGCCCGATGATGAGGGCGATGGTGCTGACCACTTCAAAATAGAGCAGCGCGATGGCGCCGGTTTTACCCACCGCTTTCATGCTCTCCATGCCGGCAATACCGGTCACCACGGTGCAGAATATAACCGGGGCGATGATCATTTTGATTAATTTAACGAAACCATCCCCCAGCGGTTTCATGTCCGCACCGAGGTCGGGATATATATGCCCCAGAATGACCCCGAGGGTGATCGCTAACAACACCTGAAAATACAGGCTGCTGACTATTCTTTTCTGCATTCTTAACGTCCTGTCAATTTAATGAGATGTGTCATGGCAGAAATACGCATGCAGCAATCCGTGACGAAATAGTGTTATTTCGCCCGGTTCGTGCCGTTCCCTCATCACAACAGGGGCTACTTTCTCATGTTAAAAAAAGCAATTAATAGATATCAATCACACAACAGATTTAACAACATTAACACCACGGAAACCTGGCTGTATTTATTCTGTGATTGATTTATGCTGGTCAGAGAAATAAAAACAGGCCGCAAACAAAAATGCCCCGCAGTGCGGGGCATTTTTATTGGGCAAGCAAAGCCGGACTTAGATGGAAGTATCGAGCGGCTCGAAACCCTTGATGAGATCGTCGATGGCCTTCATCTGCTTGAGGAAGCCTTCCAGCTTCTCCAGCGGCAGCGCGCTCGGGCCGTCACAACGGGCAATCTTGGGGTCCGGGTGAGATTCAATGAACAGACCGGCCAGACCGACCGCCATGCCGGCACGGGCCAGCTCGGTCACCTGCTCGCGGCGGCCACCGGAGGCAGCGCCCATGGGGTCGCGGCACTGCAGGGAGTGGGTCACGTCGAAGATGACCGGATAGCCGCCGGTGCTCTTCTTCATCACGCCCAGCCCCAGCATGTCCACCACCAGGTTGTCATACCCGAAGTTGGCACCGCGTTCGCACAGGATCAGACGGTCGTTGCCGCACTCCTCGAACTTGTCGGTGATGTTCTTCATCTGGCTTGGGCTCAGGAACTGCGGCTTCTTGATGTTGATGACGTTGCCGGTGCGGGCCATGGCCTCCACCAGATCGGTCTGGCGCGCCAGGAAGGCGGGCAGCTGGATGACGTCAACCACCTCGGCCACCGGTTTGGCCTGATGGGGCTCGTGCAGATCGGAGATGACCGGCATGCCGAAGGTCGCTTTCAGCTCCTGGAAGATCTTCATCCCCTCTTCCAGACCCGGGCCGCGATAGGAGTGGATGGAGGAGCGGTTGGCCTTGTCCCAGCTCGCCTTGAACACGAACGGGATACCCAGCTTGGAGGTCACTTCCACGTACTTTTCGCACACAGCCATCGCCATGTCGCGCGATTCCAGCACGTTCATGCCGCCGAACAACACGAACGGTTTGTCGTTGGCGACGTCGATGCCATTGACCTTGATATTCTTCTGTTCCATCTCAGGCTTCCTTAGGTAAAAGGGCTTGCAGGGCTTGAATCCACATCCGGCCGCGCTGCCCAGGGCTGCGCGGCCTCGATACTCGTCAGTTGCATCTCCCAGGCCTTGCATGCAACGGCATGGGACTCTTCATTCGGCCCGGGCCTCGCCATGCAGCGGGGCCGTTGCCCGCCTCTCAGTGGAGGGGCTTGGGGCTCAGATCCAGCGCGGCCAGCTGGGCCTTGAGCACGTCGGCCACCGGATCGTCCGGGCACTGTTCAATAAAGTATTCAAAATCGTCGGCGGCAAAGCGCGGGCAGTCGAGCTGCTCGTAGATGAAGCCGCGATCCCGCGTCTCCAGCGGGTCGCCGGGCTTCATCCGCAGCAGCAGTTCGCTGCAGCGCAGCGCCTCGGTCATCCGGTCTTCCCGCAGCAGGGCGCCCTTGCTGACGTTGAGCAGTCGCTCGATGATCTCCCACTGGCCGGCAGGCTGCAGGTGATCCGAGCTGAGGGTAGCCAGATTGCCGAGGGCCCCGCGCAGCAGCAGCTCGATGTGGTGCAGGCTCAGCTCGTCACCGGTGAAGGGGTCCACATAAACCTCCCCCTCGCTGCCGGCAAAGCTCACCAGGAAGTGGCCGGGGAAGCAGATCCCCTCCACGTCCAGCCCGAGCTTGCGCCCCAGCTGAATGATGAGGATGCCAAGGCTGACCGGGATGCCCTGCTTGCGGGCCAGAACCTCGGCCAGATCGCAGTTGGCCACCGAGAAGTAGTCCTGCCAGTCGCCGTGAAACCCTAAGGTCTGGTAGAAGCCCTGCAGCAGCTGGCGGCGCACCTGGTCGCAATCCCCTTCCTCGATGGCCTCGTCCAGCCAGGCGTCGAGCCGGGCCAGCTCAGCCGTCCCGCGGCCGCTGATGCCATGGATCTCGTCACTCACCGACAGCGCCAGCTCGGCGATGTCATGGGCTTCGAAATCGGTCCATTCGTCTACGCGTATCATCGTCATCATCCTTAACCGAACAGGCTGGCCTGCTTGTAGACGGCCAGCTTGGCGATGAAGAAGACCCAGCCGAGGGCTCCCAGAAACGCAAACCAGCGGATGCCGTTACTGCGGGCCAGGCGCAGTGCCATCATGGCCAGAAAGGCCACCACCAGGATGGCGGTCAGCTTTTCGCTGAGCCAGGGGGTGGCGTTGTTGAGCGGGTTGAGATCCAGCACCATGCACAGCAGCACGCCGGAGAGCACCACCAGGCCGTTGAGCCAGCCGCTCAACCTGAGGGTGCGGGCGCTGGCGGCGCGGTTCGAGCCGGTCTGCAGCCAATAGAAGCGCAACATGAACATCAGCACGGCCAAGCCTATCAGCAGCAGGTGCAGATGTTTGATAGCAAAATACATAACGTGTCCTTGAACAAAGGCAGGCCCGGCCTGCCCGTCATCATCACTGAGCCAGCCGCCCCAGGGTCACCCGCTCGTTATCGCCGTAATCGCGCACGGTTTCCACCTGAAGGTAGCCCTGTTGCAGCAGGAGTTGACGCACCGCCTCTCCCTGTTGCCAGCCATGCTCCAGCAACAGCCAGCCACCCGGCAGCAGATGGGCCGGCGCGCCCGCCACGATCAGCCGGATATCCGCCAGTCCCTGCTCGTCCGCCACCAGGGCGGAGCGGGGTTCGAAGCGCACGTCCCCCTCATCGAGGTGCGGATCCGCCCCGTCGATGTAGGGTGGGTTGGAGACGATCATCGCAAAGCGCGGCGCCTTGCTTGACGAGGACGCGACCAGCGGCTCAAACCAGCTGCCGTCGCGCACCTCGATGGGCAGACCAAGGGCGGCGCTGTTGGCACGGGCCAGGGCTGCCGCTGCCGGCATCCTGTCCACCGCCCATACATCGGCATCCGGTCGCTCCGACTTGAGCGCCAGTGCAATGGCGCCGGTGCCAGTGCCCAGATCCAGCACGGCGCAGGGGCCTGCAGGCAGCCGCGCCAGCGCCTGCTCGACCAGCACCTCGGTGTCGGGGCGCGGGATCAGGGTCGCCGGACTCACCTTGAGCGGCAGCGACCAGAACTCCCGCTCGCCGATCAGGTGGGCGATGGGTTCGCCATTGAGACGGCGTTCGAGCCAGCCCTGCAGGGTCGCCTGCTGGGCGGCATCGAGCTCGCGCTCCGGCCAGGTCATCAGGTAGCTGCGCCGGCACTCCAGCAGATGGCAGAGCAGCGCATCGGCATCGGCGCGGGGGGATTCCCCCCCTGCCAGGGTCGCCATGATGTGGGCGCGAGCCTGCTGGATCTGCATCAGTTGCTCTCGGCCAGGGAGGCGAGCTGATCGGCCTGGTACTCCTGGATCATCGGGCTGATGACGCAGTCCAGGTCCCCTTCCATGATCTCGCCGAGGCGATAGAGGGTGAGGTTGATGCGGTGCTCGGAGAGACGCCCCTGCGGGTAGTTGTAGGTGCGGATACGCTCGGAGCGATCCCCCGACCCCACCAGGTTGCGGCGGGTGCTCTGCTCGGCGGCGCGGTGGCGCTCATCCTCGGCCGCCTGCAGACGGGCGGAGAGCACCGACATCGCCTTGGCGCGGTTCTTGTGCTGGGAGCGCTCATCCTGGCACTCCACCACCAGGCCGGTGGGCAGGTGGGTGATGCGGATGGCGGAGTCGGTCTTGTTGACGTGCTGACCACCGGCCCCGGAGGCGCGGAAAGTGTCGATCTTCAGCTCCGAAGGGTTGATCTCTATCTGCTCGGCTTCCGGCACTTCCGGCAGCACGGCAACGGTACAGGCGGAGGTGTGCACCCGGCCCTGGGATTCGGTTTCCGGCACCCGCTGCACCCGGTGACCACCGGATTCAAACTTGAGGCGACCGTAGACGTGCTCGCCCTCCACCTTGGCGATCACCTCCTTGTAGCCGCCATGCTCGCCGTCGTTGCAGCTGACGATGGAAACCCGCCAGCCCTGGCGCTCGGCGTAGCGCGAATACATGCGAAACAGATCGCCCGCAAAGATCGCCGCCTCGTCACCGCCGGCACCGGCGCGGATCTCCAGGTAGCAGTTGTTGTCATCCTTGGGGTCGCGCGGCAGCAGCATCACCTGCAGCGCCTGCTCCTGCTCCTCGAAGGTCGCCTTGGCCAGCGGCAGCTCCTCCTGCGCCATCTCGCGCAGGTCGGCATCATCCTCTTCCAGCATCTGGCGGGTGGCGTCCAGGTTCTCTTCGGCCTGGCGGAATTGCTGGAAAGCGTGAACGATATCTTCCAGCTGGGCATATTCCCGGGTCAGGGCGCGGTAGCGATCCTGATCCGCGGCCACGTCCGGCTCGCCGAGCATGGCCTGTACTTCTTCGTGGCGCTCGATGAGGCCTTCCAGCTTTCTGATCAGTGACGGGTTCATAAATCTTGTGTTCTCGATGGAGGACGGGACGACCGGCTGGTCGCCCCAAAACTATGACTCTTGTGACAACCCCAGCACCTGACGCAACTGGGCCAGCTGGTGGTGATCCCCCTGGGCGGCGGCATGGCGCAGGGCCTGGGTCGGTGCGTGGATCAACTTGTTGGTGAGGCGGTGGGCCAGCGCCTTGAGCGCCTGCTCGGCATTCTCGCCCTGCTGCAGGGCCAGCAAGGCGCGCTGCAGCTCTTCGTCGGCCACCTGTTGAGACTGGTGGCGGTAATCGCGGATGAGATCCACCGAGTGCTGGCTGCGATACCAGCCCATGAAGTCGTCGCGCTCTTCCTGCACGATGAGCTCGGCCTCGGCGGCGGCCCGTTTGCGGGTCTCGAGATTCTGCTCGATGATGCCCTGCAGGTCGTCCACCGTATAGAGATAGGCGTCCGACAGCTCGTCCACCTCAGCCTCGATGTCGCGGGGCACGGCGATGTCCACCAGGAACATGGGCTTGAAGCGGCGAGCCTTGAGCGCGCGCTCCACCATGCCCTTGCCGATGATGGGCAGGGGACTCGCGGTAGAGCTGATGACGATGTCCGCCTCGTGCAGGTAGTCCGGGATCTCTTCGAGCGTCATCACCTGGGCGCCGAACTCCTCGGCCAGCAGCTGGGCCCGCTGCAGGGTGCGGTTGGCCACCATCATCTGGGTGACGTTCTGCTCGCGCAGGTGACGGGCCACCAGTTCGATGGTCTCGCCGGCGCCGACCAGCAGCACCTTGGTCTGGGAGAGATCGGAGAAGATCCGCCGCCCCAGGCTCACTGCGGCAAAGGCCACCGACACGGCGCTGGCGCCGATCTCGGTATCGGTACGCACCCGCTTGGCCACCGAGAAGGATTTCTGGAACAGCCGCTCCAGCGACCCCTTCACCGCCTCGGACTGCTGGGCATGGGCATAGGATTGCTTGATCTGTCCCAGGATCTGCGGCTCTCCCAGCACCAGGGAGTCGAGCCCGCAGGCCACCCGCATCAGGTGACGGACCGCCTCCTCGTCCTGATGCTGGTAGATGGCGGAGACCACCTCGGCCGCATCCAGACCGTGGAAACGCTGCAGCCACTGCAACACCTGCTCGCCCTGCCCCTGCGCCAGGCTGCAGTAAAGCTCGGTGCGGTTGCAGGTCGAGACGATCACCGCCTCGCTTACACCGGGTTGGGCGACCAGCTCACGCAAGGCGCGATCGATGCAGTCCGGGCCGAAGGCGACCCGCTCCCGCAAGGCGACACTGGCGGTGTTGTGGTTGATTCCGAGGGCAAGCAAACTCATGAGTGGGCGTGGATCGTATCTGTGCGCTGGGAGTAAAGGCTGCCAATTGTACGAGAAAGGGTAAGTCTTTAAAAGCAATACGGCCGCCCCGTATACTGTGGCAAATCACCTTTTCTGGAGCATGACCTTGTTGTTGCGTCTTTTCACCCTTGGCTGCCTGCTGTTGCTGGCCGGTTGCGCCACTACCCAACCCCAGCGTGATCAGGTCAACTGGCAGCAGGAACGAACCCGCCTCGAGCAGCTCAGCCACTGGCAGCTGTCGGGCAAGATGGCCATCATCACTGCCCAGCAAAAGGGCAGCGCCCGGGTCAACTGGCAGCAGGATGGCGACGACTACCGCCTCAACCTCACCAGCCTGATCGGCACTCACATCCTCGAGCTCTCCCGCAGCAAGGGCGAGATCACCCTGATCGACAACGAGGGCAACCCGCACCAGAGCCAGGATGCCGAGACGCTCATCTATCAGCTCACCGGCTGGAACATTCCGGTGGCCGGGCTGCCGGAATGGATCAAGGGCCTGCCGGGTCAGGCCGAATTCGAGCTCAACCCCGACCGCAGTCTGGCCAGCGTGCGGGACGGTCAGTGGCAGATCGTCTATGGCGACTACCGGGATCAGGACGGCTACCGCCTGCCGCACCTGCTCACCATGACCGGCCAGGACAGTCGCCTCAAGCTGCAGATCAACCAGTGGACCATAACCCGCTGATGGCGGCCATCGACAAGGACTCCCCCATGAGCGCCATGCGCTGGCCGGCTCCGGCCAAACTGAATCTCTTTTTGCACGTCAACGGCCGTCGCCCGGACGGCTACCACGAGCTGCAGACCCTGTTCATCTTCCTCAACCACGGCGACTGGCTCGAGTTCGATGTGATCCCAGGAAGCGACAAGCTCACGTTGAGCCCGGCCATTCCCGGCGTGCCCGACGAACAGAACCTGATCATCCGCGCCGCCCGCCTGCTGCAGGCAAAACTGCCAAGCCCGCAGGGAGCCCATATCCGGCTGGAGAAGGTACTGCCCATGGGCGGCGGCATCGGCGGCGGTTCGTCGGACGCCGCCACTACCCTGGTCGCCCTCAACCACCTGTGGCGGGCCGGCTTGAGTGAAGACGAGCTGGCCGAGCTCGGTGTGCAGCTGGGCGCCGACGTGCCGGTATTCGTGCGCGGCAAGGCCGCCTTTGCCGAGGGGGTCGGTGAACGGTTGCAGCCGGTCGAGCTGCCGAGTGCCTGGTATCTGGTGCTCAAGCCCGATTGCCATGTGGCGACCGCCGCCGTGTTCCAGGATCCGGACCTGCCCAGAGATACCCCGAAAATGGCATTGCACAATCTGCTGGAAGGGGAGTGGAAAAACGATTGCGAATTGCTGGTGAAAAAGCGCCACCCCGAGGTTGCCAATGCGCTCGGCTGGTTGCTAGAATACGCGCCGTCAAGAATGACGGGCACAGGAGCCTGCGTCTTTGCTCAGTTTGAAGACGAAGTGGCTGCTCGGGAAGTGTTGGCAAAAGTGCCGAAAGGATGGGATGGGTTTGTCGCCAAGGGCGAGAACATATCACCACTCTTCGCTGCATTGCAACAAGTCAGTGATTGGGGTATCGCCAAGCGGTAAGGCAGCGGGTTTTGATCTCGCCATTCCTAGGTTCGAATCCTAGTACCCCAGCCATCTCCTGAACATCGAACAGGGTATATCGATTCACCTGCCGCAGCAGTCTTGCCGGGAGTGCACACTCCCCCTCGCCGGTTGCAGCACCCATCGTTACCCTCTCGTTGTCGGGAGGTCACTGGTCATCATGGATGACGGGGCGTCGACCAGCACGACGCTCAACCGACTTGCCGCATGCAACGTGGGCACCTGGCCTGAAAGCAGCCTATAGTGGTCTGACCCGTCAACTTGATAAATCGTTTGCCCCAAAACGATAAGGGTCTGAATAAGACTCCCCACATACTGGATGCAACCCCGAGGTTTCAAACCGTGCCTGACATGAAGCTGTTTGCTGGTAACGCAACGCCGGAACTAGCCCAGAAGATCGCAGATCGCCTGTTTATCAAACTCGGCAATGCTGCCGTAGGTCGCTTTAGCGACGGCGAGATCAGCGTACAGATCAACGAGAATGTACGTGGTGGCGATATCTTCATCATTCAATCCACCTGTGCCCCGACCAACGACAATTTGATGGAATTGATCGTGATGGTGGATGCTCTGCGTCGTGCTTCAGCTGGCCGTATTACTGCCGTTATCCCCTACTTTGGTTATGCCCGTCAGGACCGCCGCGTCCGCTCCGCCCGTGTTCCCATCACCGCCAAGGTCGTCGCCGACTTCCTCTCCAGCGTCGGTGTGGATCGCGTGCTGACCGTTGACCTGCATGCCGAACAAATCCAGGGCTTCTTCGACGTCCCGGTCGACAACGTGTTCGGCAGCCCGGTGCTGCTGGAAGACATGAAGTCCAAGAACCTCGAATCCCCCGTGGTCGTGTCGCCGGACATCGGCGGCGTGGTACGTGCCCGTGCCATCGCCAAGCTGCTGGACGATACCGACATCGCCATCATCGACAAGCGTCGTCCCCGCCCGAACGTCTCCCAGGTCATGCACCTGATCGGTGACGTGGCCGGCCGCGACTGCATCATCGTCGACGACATGATCGACACCGGCGGCACCCTGTGCAAAGCCGCAGAAGCCCTCAAGGAGCGCGGCGCCAAGCGTGTATTCGCCTACGCCACTCACCCGGTCTTCTCCGGTTCCGCCGTGGAGAACATCAAGAACTCCGTGATCGACGAACTGATCATCACCGACTCCATCCCGCTCACCGCGGAGATGAAGGCGGTCGACAAGGTCAAGCAGCTGACGCTCTCTTCCGTGCTGGCCGAAGCCATTCGCCGCATCAGCAACGAAGAGTCCATCTCTGCCATGTTTGAGCATTGATAGACCCTGTTGTGACAAAAACCGCCAGCTGGCGGTTTTTGTCTTTTTAGTCCCAGTTACACCCGGTACTGCCCTGCCCCGTCGCAGGTTAAGGATTGTTCCATGAATCGCTTGCGCCCGCTGCTGCTCCTTGCCTTCTGCAGCTTCCTGTTCGCCTGTCAGCCCGGCAATGAAGGCCAGCCCTTCGTGCTGACCCTGGCTCACATGAACGACACTCACTCCCAGTTTGACCCGGTCAACGCCGAGCTGAAGGGGCCCATCTTTGGCAAGCAGGGGGAAACCGACACCCTCTACACTCGCTTTGGCGGCTATCCGCGTCTGCTCACCATGGCGAAATCCTTCCAGGCCGATGCGCTGGCCAAGAACCAGCCGATCCTGCTGCTGCACGGCGGCGATGCCTGGCAGGGCAGCGGCTACTTCAAGCTCAACGAGGGGATGGCCAACGCCGAGCTGCTGAGCCAGTTCGGCCTCGACGCCATGGCTCTCGGCAACCACGAATTCGATCTCGACAACCAGAAGCTCGCCCGCTTCATCCAGGGGGTCAACTTCCCGGTGCTGGCCGCCAACCTGGATACCCGCGACGATCCGGATCTGCGCCATGCCGCCAATCTCAAGCCGTTCGTCATCTACGCCTTCGACGGCAACCAGAAGAGCCCGGTCAGCGATCTCAACAACCTGCCCCAGGGCAAACAGCTGGTCGCCGTGATGGGGCTGGTGCTGGAGGACATGGCCAACATCTCCCCCAACGTCGGCAAGCTACGCTTTGGCAACGAAATCACCTCGGCCCAGGCGACGGTGGACCTGCTGCGCCAGCACGGCATCAACCAGATCGTGGCGCTCACCCACATCGGCAACCAGCGGGATCTGGCGCTGGCCGCCAAGGTGAACGGCATTGACGCCATCGTCGGCGGTCACTCCCACAGCCTGCTCGGCGATTTTCGCAACATCGGCTGGGGCAACACCGGCGAGTACGCGGCGCTTGTCACCAACCCGGACGGGGTCGGCATGACCTGCGTGGTGCAGGCCGGCTCCTATGCCCAGGCCATCGGACTGGCTCAGGTGAGCTTCGATGCCCAGGGCCGGGTCATCGCCTGCAAGGGCCAGAACCAGCTGCTGGCCAGCCGCGACTTCTTCGCCGATCCCGCTCGCAAGCAGGCACTGGACGAACCCCGCAGCAAGCAGGCAGCCAAGTTCATCGACGCCCAGCCCAACCTGGTGACCGTGGATGAGGATCCCCGCCTGCGCGGCATCATCGACAGCCACTACAAGCCCGCCCTCGAGCAGGCCTTCGGCCCCGTCATCGCCACCCTGCCAGCCGCCCTGCAAAATGCCCGTCGTCCCGGCGACAACGGCAGCGACAGCCATGGCTCCGACGTCGCCCCGCTGGTGGCCGAGGGTCAGTACTACTGGGCCAATACCCCGGCGGTGCAGGCGCTGACCGGCGGCTCGGTCCACTTCGCCCTGCTGGCGGTGGGCGGCGTACGCGCCGATCTGCCGGCCGGCGAGCTGCGCGAAGGGGATGCGGCGCTCACCCTGCTGCCGTTCAAGAACCAGCTTTCGGTGCTCACTCTGACCGGCGCCGACGTGCGCGCCCTGTTGACCGAGACCATCACCGCCACCCTGCCCGCCAGCGCCCACGCCGGCAAGTTCCCCTACGGCGGTCACCTGCGCTACACCTTCACCGAGACCACGCCGGGCAAGCGCGGCGCCCTGACCCAGCTGCAGTGGCAGGACGCTGACGGCCAGTGGCAGGATCTAGTGGATGCGACGCGCTACCGGGTGGTGATGAACGCCTACAGCGCCAACGGCAACGACGGCTGGCAGGCGCTGGCCCGCGCCCAGGCACAGCACGCCGAGCGCCAGGATCTCGCCTGGCAGGATGGCAAATTGACGGCGTTCCCGGTCGAGCGGGTGGAGCAGAGCGGCGATCAGCTCAGCGCCCGCTATGCCGCCGGCCATCAGCTTGACTGCAAGGCAAGCGGCATGGATTGCGGCACCGACGCCGCCTCCTTCGTGCAGTATGTGCGCGAACAGCGCCCGACCCTGACGGCGCTGGCGGAAGAGACGGTCACCCTGGTGCGGGCCGCCCAGTAAGTCGGCTCTGCCACCGGCAAGCCACACCACGGGCCCCACGCAGGGGCCCGTTTTGCTGCCGTTGGCCACCGGTTCTCCCGCTTTTCCCCGGCACTGGCCGAGCTTTGGTTGAGTGATCGCCAGTCGGCGGCTAGAATATTGCGTCCCATTGCCCTGGGCAGTCGGCCCATTGCAAGCAGCGAGTGAAGAAATCAAGCGTGACAAGCCAAATCAAACTGATCGTGGGTCTGGGCAATCCCGGCCCGGAATATGCCAAGACCCGCCACAACGCCGGGGCCTGGTATGTGGAGCAACTGGCACGCTGGCACAACGTCAGCCTGCGCGAAGAGCCCAAGTTCTTCGGCCACACCGCCCGCATCCAGGTGGATGGCCAGGATGTGCGCCTGCTCATCCCGAGCACCTACATGAACCTCTCCGGCAAGGCGGTGGCCGCGCTGGCCCGCTTCTACCAGATCGAGCCGGAAGCCATGCTGGTGGCCCACGATGAGCTGGACCTGCCCCCCGGCATCGCCAAATTCAAGCAGGGCGGCGGCCACGGTGGCCACAACGGCCTCAAGGACATCATTGCCAGGATGGGCAACAACAATAATTTCTTCCGGCTGCGGCTGGGGATAGGTCACCCGGGCGCCAAGGAGCTGGTCGCCGGTTTCGTGCTGACCAAGGCCCCCAGCAGCGAACAGAACCTGATCGACGCCGCACTGGACGAGTCCCTGCGCGCCACCGACATTCTGTTCAAGCAGGACATGACCAAGGCCATGAATCGTTTACATAGCTTCAAGGCCGAGAAAGTCTGAATACAGATGCCTGACACGCGTCAGGATCGAACAATATGACGGGTTCGCTCAAGAACCTGTTCATGCTCTGTAACGAGAGGTTGTCAGCAAGGTAAAGCGCAGCGCAGGAACCGGAGCGTATAGTCATACGTGAGCGCTCTTGGTTTCACATAAGCGAGCAGCACATGAGCCTTGATCACAGCCTCGCAGCAAGAGCGTGGACAGGTTCTGCGGCCCTCACACAGCATCCATCAAGTAAGGTAACAATCCATGGGTTTTAAATGCGGTATCGTGGGCCTGCCCAATGTAGGCAAATCCACCCTGTTCAACGCGCTGACCAAGGCCGGCATCGAAGCCGCCAACTTCCCGTTCTGCACCATCGAGCCGAACACCGGCGTGGTACCGATGCCGGATCCCCGCCTCGATCAGCTGGCGGCCATCATCAATCCGCAGCGCGTTGTGCCGACCACCATGGAATTCGTGGACATCGCCGGCCTGGTGGCCGGTGCCTCCAAGGGCGAAGGCCTGGGCAACCAGTTCCTGGCCAACATCCGTGAAACCGAGGCTATCGGTCACGTGGTGCGCTGCTTTGATGACGAGAACATCGTCCACGTCGCCGGCAAGGTCTCCCCGGCCGACGACATCGAGGTGATCAACACCGAGCTGGCCCTCTCCGACCTGGATGCCTGCGAGCGCGCCATCAACCGCCAGTCCAAGCGCGCCAAGGGCGGCGACAAGGATGCCAAGCTGGAAGTGGAAGTGCTGGAGAAGATCAAGGTGGCGCTGGAAAACGGCCAGATGATCCGCGGCATGAAGCTGGACAAGGATGAGCTGGCCGCCGTCAGCCACCTCAACTTCTTGACCCTGAAACCCACCATGTACATCGCCAACGTGGCGGAAGATGGCTTCGAGAACAACCCCTACCTCGACAAGGTGCGCGAAATCGCCGCCGCCGAGAACGCGGTTGTGGTGGTCGTCTGCTGCGCCATCGAGGCTGACATCGCCGAGCTGGACGATGCCGACCGCGCCGAGTTCATGGCTGACCTTGGCATCGAAGAGCCGGGCCTGAACCGGGTGATCCGCTCAGGCTACGAGCTGCTCAAGCTGCAGACCTACTTCACCGCCGGTGTGAAAGAGGTGCGTGCCTGGACCATCCCGGTCGGCGCCACCGCTCCGCAGGCGGCCGGCAAGATCCACACCGACTTCGAAAAAGGCTTTATTCGTGCCCAAACCATCGCCTTCGAAGACTTTATCACCTACAAGGGTGAGCAAGGTGCCAAGGAAGCGGGCAAGATGCGCGCCGAAGGGAAAGAGTACATCGTCAAAGACGGCGATATCATGAACTTCCTGTTCAACGTCTAATCCCATGAGAGGCCAGCATTTGCTGGCCTCTTTTTTAACTGGCCAAGGCTCGTATCTGCTGGCAAATGTCGTAAAAAAAACCAGATTGTTGGGCTTTTGCACGACAGCGACCAATAACTCGCCAAACGCACCCAAATTCGGTTTTTCAAACAAAAAAAGGGTTGACGCCCCAGAGCCAGATACGCATAATTCGGCCCGCACAGTGACGAGGCAACGAGGCACTGGAAGCAAGGTTGGCTATGTAGCTCAGTTGGTTAGAGCATCGCACTCATAATGCGGGGGTCACAGGTTCGAATCCCGTCATAGCCACCATCTCTAGTTGGGGTATCGCCAAGCGGTAAGGCAGCGGGTTTTGATCTCGCCATCCCTAGGTTCGAATCCTAGTACCCCAGCCATTATTTCAGTTGTCGGCATTCAAGTGTCGGTGACAGGTCAAGGGAAGCAGTGATGGGTGTTGAACTCGTCAGTGTGCCCAGGTTCAAATCCTGGTATCCCGGCCACTGTTAAAAGATGTTTGATAGACTCTGTCAGGCATCGCAGTTGGGGCATCGCCAAGCGGTAAGGCAGCGGGTTTTGATCTCGCCATACCTAGGTTCGAATCCTAGTGCCCCAGCCATTTTTAAAAAGATGTTTGATAGACTCTGTCAGGCATCGCTGTTGGGGTATCGCCAAGCGGTAAGGCAGCGGGTTTTGATCTCGCCATCCCTAGGTTCGAATCCTAGTACCCCAGCCATTATTCTGTTCTCTTCCACATCGTGGTTGACAACAAACGGCTATGTAGCTCAGTTGGTTAGAGCATCGCACTCATAATGCGGGGGTCACAGGTTCGAATCCCGTCATAGCCACCATTTTTGAAAACGTTCCTTCAATCATCTGATTGCAAAGAACACTGTTGGGGCATCGCCAAGCGGTAAGGCAGCGGGTTTTGATCTCGCCATACCTAGGTTCGAATCCTAGTGCCCCAGCCATTTTTGCTTGTATTCGACGCGAGTCGTGCACAAGACGGCTATGTAGCTCAGTTGGTTAGAGCATCGCACTCATAATGCGGGGGTCACAGGTTCGAATCCCGTCATAGCCACCATTACTCCTGCGGAAGTGGCGAAATTGGTAGACGCACCAGATTTAGGTTCTGGCGCCCTAGGCGTGAGAGTTCGAGTCTCTCCTTCCGCACCATCAAAAGCAGTACCAAACAGACCAGCTCAGGCTGGTTTTTTTGTATTCGGCGTTTACCGTTTTCCTCCCCCTCTCCATCTCATCGCTCACCTGCACCCCTGCCATGTATCAACGGCTGCGCCTTGTGCTCTCCTCTACGACGGCGCTGATGCCCGGCTCCCGGTTTATACATCCCTTTTCATGTCAGAGCACAGCGGGCAATAAAAAGGCGGCCCGCAGGCCGCCATGTCGTTTGCTGTCGTCAGAACGGGAAGAACCAGGGAATGGTGATGACGCTCACCACCATCACCAGCAGGGTGAATGGCACGCCGATGCGCACGAAGTCCACGAACCGGTAGTTGCCGGGGCCCAGCACCAGGGTGTTGACCGGCGAGGAGACGGGCGTCATGAAGGCCGCCGAGGCGGCGATGGCGATGGTCATGGCGAACGGATAGGGGGAGATCCCCATCTGCTGCGCCGTACCCAGCGCAATCGGCGCCATCAGCACCGCCGTCGCAGTGTTGGAGATGAACAGCCCAATGATGGCGCACAGAGCGAACAGACTGGCCAGCATCACCCGTGGCCCCATCTCCCCTACCGCCGAGATCAGCGCGCCGACGATGAGATCCACCCCGCCGGTCTTTTGCAGCGCCAGCGCGAAGGGCAGCATGCCGACGATGAGGATCAGGGTCGGCCAGTGGATGGACTTGTAGGCGCTCTCCATGTCGATACAGCGGAATTTGCCCATCAGCAGGCAGGCGATCAGCGCCGCGATCACGTTGGGCACCGGATCGGTCACCATCAGGGCGATCATCACCCCGAGGCAGATGAGGGCGTGAATGGCCTGGCTGCGGGCCGGCGCCATCTCGTCCACCTCGGCCGGCAGCCCCAGCAGCAGGAAGTCGCGGCTGTGGGTCTGCAGCAGGCGGATCAGGCTCCAGTTGCCCACCACCAGCAGGGTATCCCCCAACTGCAGCGCCTCGTCCACCAGCTTGCCGCCAAGCGCCTCGCCGGTGCGGCGAATGCCCACCACGTTGAGGCCATAGTGGGAGCGAAACGCCACCTCACGGATGCTCTTGCCGAGCAGGCGGGATTCGGGGATGAGCGACACCTCCGCCATGCCCACCTCCCGCGCTTGGTCGGAGAAGTATTCGCCGCGCAGGATCATGGGCTCGAGTCGCGCCTCGCTGCAGAACTCGCGCACGTCCACCTCGGGGTCGGACATGTCGATGAGCAGCACGTCCTTGGCCTGGAACTCGGTCACCCCGGAGACGGTGACCATCACCCGCCGGAATTTACGCCAGCGCTCCACCCCGATGACGTTGGCACCGTAGCGGGCCCGCAGTTGCAGCTCGTCCAGGGTCTGGCCGATCAGCGGTGAATCGGGCCGGATCGCCAGCCGGCGCGCCCGGCCGGCCAGCCGATAGTCGCGAATGAGATCGCGCATGGTGCTGCGGCCGATCTGCTTGCTCTTGCCCTCCTCCCCGTCACGCACCAGGGAGGTGCGCATCAGCAGCATGTAGAGGATCCCCATCCCCAGGATGATGACCCCCATGGGGGTGAAGCCGAAGAAGCCGAAGCCGTGGATGTTGTGGCGCATCAGCTCGCTGTTGACCACCATGTTGGGCGGCGTCGCCACCAGCGTCATCATGCCGCTGATGAGGCCGGCAAAGCCGAGCGGCATCATCAGCCGGCCGGCCGGGATCCCCATCCGGTTCGCCACGCTCAGCACCACCGGGATGAAGATGGCCACCACCCCGGTGCTGCTCATCACGGCCCCGAGCAGGGCGACCGCCACCATCAGCAGCACCAGCAGGCGAGTCTCGCTGCTGCCGGCCACCTTCACCAGCGCATCCCCCACCTGATAGGCGATACCGGTGCGCACCAGCCCCTCTCCCACCACGAACAGGGCGGCAATCAGGATGACGTTGGGATCGCTGAACCCCGCCAGCGCCTCCGGCAGGGTCAGGGTGCCGCTCAGCACGAACAATATGATGATCAGCAAGGCAACCACGTCCATGCGGACCTTGTTGCTCACAAACAGATAAATGGCGCCCACTAGCATGCAGAGGACCCAGACCAACTCGGAATTCACACTTACTCCTTTTGTTCAGCTCCACCCCGGTCGGAGCGGATTCCATCAGACCACAGCTCATTTCTCCCCGATTTGTTACATATCAATAAAGGGGCAGGGCATCATCGCATATCAGGGCGCCATCGGGGGCCTAAAGTTGCCCCTGCTGTTTGCCCATTCTTTGAGGTGGCTCGGCCCGGGTCGGACAAAAGTCCTGCCAGCCTCCCCCCGTCGCCCCTAGAATAGGCCCGGTTCACGCCCCCAATTTTCAAAGGAAACGAAAATGAGCATATTCGAGTGGTTCAGCATCAATCACACCCTGGTGACCATACCGCTGGGCGGTGGTTACGCCATGTCGTGGATTGAAGCCGTCGGCACCCTGTTCGGACTGGCCTGCATCTGGTGCGCCAGTCAGGAGAAGACCATCAACTACCTGTTCGGGCTCATCAACGTCAGCCTGTTCGCCATCATCTTCTTCCAGATCCAGCTTTACGGCCTGTTGATGCTGCAGCTGTTCTTCTTCTGCGCCAACCTCTATGGCTGGTACGCCTGGACCCGGCCGGCCAACGCCCAGGGGGATACCCTGCAGATCCGCTGGCTCAGCAAGTCCAAGCTCATCGCCACCGCCGCCGTGAGCGTGCTGGCCATCGCCCTGCTGACCCTCTATATCGACCCGGTGTTCGCCGCCCTGGCCCGTACCTCGGTCGCCCTGCTCAATCTGTTTGGCGCCAATCTCGCCACCCCTGAGCCCTCCCCCGATGCCTTCCCCTTCTGGGATGCCAGCATGACGGTGCTCTCCGTGGTGGCCCAGATCCTGATGACCCGCAAGTACGTGGAGAACTGGATCCTCTGGGTGGTCATCAACATCATCAGCATCGGCGTCTATGCTGCCCAGGGGGTCTATGCCATGTCCCTTGAGTACCTGATCCTGCTGTTTATCGCCGCCAACGGCACGCGCCTGTGGATGGTCAGCGCCAAACGCCCGCAACAGGAAGTGATCGCATGAGCCTGCTGCCCCATCTGCAATGTCGCCCGGACCAGATCGCCGAACGGGTGGTGCTGTGCGGCGACCCGGCCCGGGTCGACCGCATCGCCGGCCAGCTCGATGAGTGTGACGTGCTGGGCCAGCACCGGGAGTTTCGCCTGATCAACGGCCGCTACCGGGGGCTGCCCGTCACGGTGTGCAGCACCGGCATCGGCGGCGCCTCCGCCGTCATCGCGCTGGAGGAGCTGGTGCAGGCGGGCGCCCGCGCGCTCATCCGGGTCGGCTCTGCCGGCGCCCTGCAGCATGAGATCGCGCTGGGGGATCTCATCGTGGTGGAGGGAGCGGTACGCAGCGAAGGCGCCTCGCAGGCCTACCTGCCCCCCGAGTACCCCGCCTGCGCCGACATCCGCCTGCAGGCCGCCCTGCTCGCCCATCTCGGCGCCAGCGGCCAGCCTCATTGGCACGGGTTGGTGCGCTCCCACGACAGCTTCTACCGGGATGACGAGCAGGAAGTCTGTCGCTACTGGCACGCCCGTGGCGTGCTCGGGGCGGACATGGAGACCGCCTCCCTGCTCGCTGTGGGGCGCCTGCGCAAGGTGCGGGTGGCCGCCGTGCTCTGCAACGTGGTGGCCTTCGAGCAGGACGTGCAAGCGGGGGTGAGCGACTACGCAGCCAGCGAAGCCGCCATGATGACCGGCGAGCGGTTGGCCATCGCCGCCGCCCTCCACGCCCTGACGCAATAGACCGGGTTTGCCGGGGCCGCAGCGGCCCCGGCAAAACGTTAAGCCCGGCACATTCAGAGGCGCCAACGCTGGCATCCCGCCTGCGCTCTTGCTAGCCTCATGGCCCTCGTCAAGCCGGGCCTTCACCATGCAGCAACAACCCTATCCGCTCGGTCGCTTTCACACCGAGCTTGCCGCACTCGAACCGCGCTTTGCCGCGGCACTGGCAGACTGCACCCTGTTTTCGCGCCGCTACCTGCCCGGTGAACCCATCATGCGCCAAGGGGAGTTGTGCGAGCAGCTCTATCTGGTGGCCCAGGGCCGGATTTCCCTCAACAGCGCGGTGCACTCAGGGCGGTTGTTTCAGCTCGGCGAAATCGAGTGCCATAGCCAGATCTTCGGCGAGATGGAGTTCTTCAGCGCCACCCCGGTGCAGTGGAGCGTGGTGGCCGAGACCGAGCTGGACGCCGCCGTCATCTGCGCCGACAAGCTGGCCAAACGGCTGCTGGCCGAGCCCGAGCTGACCCTCTTCTTCGCCGCGGCGCTCGCCAGTGACTATCTCGATACCCTGGACATCACCACCAGCCGGTTGCTGCACCCCATCGCCTACAACATCGCCTTCGAGCTGTGGCGCGAGCGCCAGCGCACCCCCATGCTCGGCTCGCGCAAGCGGGCCCACGAGGCGGCGCGCTTTGGTACCACCGAGCGGGTCTATCGGCGCGCCCTCAAGGAGCTGATCGAACAGGGCATCGTCGCCGATGGCAGCGACGGCCCGGTCATCGCCGATCTGGCCAGGCTGCGCGCCTACCTCGACCTTTGATTTCCATTCACCCTGTCAGGAGAGTGCCATGTCAACCTATCCCGAGTTCACCTTCTTCAGCCGCTTCGTCGCCGACATCCAGGCCGGCCGCAAGACCATCACCATCCGCGATGAGAGCGAGGCCAACTGGCAGCCCGGCCAGCGACTGGCCCTGTTCACCAACCCGGAGCACCAGCCCTTTGGCACCATAGAGGTACTCTCGGTCAAGGCAGTCGCCTTCGATGAGCTCAATGATGAACACGCCCGCCAGGAGAACATGACCCTCCCCGAGCTCAAACAGGTGATCCGCGACATCTACCCCGCCCTGCCGCCGTTCTATGTCATTGAATTCAAACTGCTTGATTGAGCCGGATTTGGTCTTTGCCGAGCGATGTGTTAATAGTGTCCTCTTTTGAATCAGGGAGGTGACCCGAGTGTTTGAGATAGCGAGCCTAAGAGAAGGGATGATGCACGGGGTCGAGCTGTTCCAGCTGCTGCTGGAGATCATCTCCATCGCCTGCGTGGTGATTGGGCTGGGCAAGACCCTCTGGCTGGCGGCGCGGGTGCGGGATCACGAGCCCGGCTTTCCCCATATCCGGCTCTGTTTCGGCAGCTGGCTCATTCTGGCGCTGGAGTTCCAGCTCGCCGCCGACATCCTGGCCACCACGGTGGCACCGAGCAAGGAGGAGCTGATCCGCCTCGCCATCATCGCGGTGATCCGTACCTTCCTGAACTACTTCCTCGGCAAGGAGCTGGAAGCACAAGCGGAACGCCAGCAAGACAAAGCAGAGCGCCAGCAGGAGCTGCGCAGCGAGCAGGCCAAGGCGGCTCAATAGCCCGTTACCTTGCGCTGCATCATCGCTGAGTGCCGTGCCATCCCGACCACCGCAGTGGCTCGGGATGGCCCAGTTGTGAGCCTCCCCTCACTTTTGGCAATCAGTCAACTATGGAACCCTTTTCAAGGTTTCCCCTGCCCTGTCGAGGACCCGCTCATCTGCGTAAGATAAACCATCGCTTCCCCCAACCGGCCCAGCTGATGAACAGAGACCCGCTCCACCTCGACCAGTGCGTCATCTACCAGATCTACCCCATGAGCTTTCAGGACAGCGATGGCGACGGCATGGGCGACATCAACGGCATTCGTCAGCGTCTCGGTTATCTGGCCACCCTGGGGGTCGATATGCTCTGGCTCACCCCCCTCTATCGCTCCCCCAAACGGGACAACGGTTACGACGTGGCGGACTACCGCACCATCGATCCCGCCTTCGGCACCCTGGCCGAGATGGAGCAGCTGGTAGCCGAGGCGGCCGCTCACGGCATCGGCATCATGATGGATATCGTCGCCAACCACACCTCCACCGAGCATGAGTGGTTTGTGCAGGCGCTGGCCGGCGATCCCCGCTATCAGGGCTATTACGTGTTTCGCGACCAAGCCTTTGTAGATGCCCATCCGGTTACCTCCATCTTCGGTGGCAGCGGCTGGCAGTACGTGCCGGCGCTTGATCGCTACTACCTGCACAACTTCGATGCGAGTCAGGCCGATCTGGACTGGGACAACCCGGCGGTGCGCGCCGAAATGGCAGAGGTGATCAACTTCTGGCTGGGCAAAGGGATCAAGGGATTTCGCTTCGATGTGATCGACATGGTGAGCAAGGAGTGGGACCGGCTTGCCATGAGCAATGGTCCGCGCCTGCACGACTATATCCGCGAGCTCAATGCCGCGAGCTTCGGCGGCAAGGGGATTATCACGGTGGGGGAGACCTGGGGAGCGGATCTCGCCCATATGCAGTGCTACTCAGCCCCTGATGGCAGCGAGTTCAGCATGGTGTTCAACTTCGAACATCTGGGGCTGGGCAGTGACAAGTGGACCTCCCGCTTCGACCCCCTCGCCTTCAAACGGGCCATGGCCCGCCACCAGCAGGGGCTGCACGGGCAGGGCTGGAACAGCCTGTTTCTAAATAACCACGACCTACCCCGCGCCGTCTCCCGTTTTGGCGATGACAGACCCAAGTGGCGTGAAACCAGCGCCAAGCTGTGGGCCATGGTGCTGCACCTGATGCAGGGCACTCCCTTCATCTATCAGGGGGAGGAGCTGGCCATGACCAACCGCCACTGGCAGCCGGACGAGCTGCGCGACGTGGAGGCGATCAACTACTGCGCCAGCCAGGCGGAGCTGGCGCCTGCCGAGCTGAGTCAGCGGCTCGATGCCATCGGCCGCGACAACGCCCGCACCCCGATGCAGTGGGACGCCGGCCCCCACGCCGGATTCAGCACGGCCACCCCCTGGATTACCCTCAACGCCAACCACATTGAAGTCAACGCCGCCGAGCAACTGGCCCGCCCCGACTCGCCGTTTCACTGCTATCGCCAGCTGATCGCCCTGCGCAAGGCCCATCCCGTCATTCGCCACGGCGACTTCGAGCTGCTGGATGGGGACGCCCCCGATCGCATCGGCTATCGCCGCCACTGGCAGGATCCAGCAAGCGCAGAGCGGCACACCCTACTGCTGCTAGCCAACCTCACAGCGCACCCTCTGGTCATGCCGCACCTTGACCAGGTGAAGGCCGGTGCCATCCTGCTGATGAACAACTACCCGGGGCAGCCCACCGCCACCTTTGCCTCCTATCAGGCGGCCGCCTGGCTGCTGCCAGCAAGAGAGTAACGGGAAGCGCCATCCTCCGCCACGGGGGGCCCCTGCCCCCTGATGCTCTCCCTTCCCTCGGCGGTCGATACGCCCCGGCGATTTACTCACTTAAAAACTTCGCGTTTTCAGGCCCGCACCGCCTTGCCAGGCAATATCCAGTCACGGCTCGCTATCGACAATTGAAATAGTTCAACACCCTGTTTTTATTGGTAATAAACCCCATCAGAAACGACATCTTTATCATCAGGTGGCGATATTAAACGCTGTTTAGTCAGGGTTAAAAGTCAATTCAGATTTGCGCCCTTGTGGTTCTTGGCGAGCTCCTTATGGTTTCCATCCGAAGCGTGCGGCACGGTGCCGCACGCCGAGGTTCAGGCTCGCGGGCACTCTCCCGCCATAACAACAGGAAATCATCATGCGCAAAACCGGCGTGGCACTCGCCCTCTCCACCCTCTTCTGGTTCCACTCGGCCATGGCGGCCCCTCTGATCTTCCCGGACGATCCGACCCTCACCGACGGCCAACACTCCCCCGCCCTCGCTCGCAGCTTCCAGCTGGCCCAGGACGATCTGGGCAACCGGATCCACCAGCTTCACCTGCCCCTCCAGACCGAACCGGAACTGGTGGCGGAGCTGGAGCAGATCGGCAGGGAGCAGGGGTTCTCGGTCAGCACCCACGCTGACATGTACACCTGGACCGAGGACAACATGTGGCTGTCGCGCGATGGCGCCCTCATCTTCCGCCCCCGGGCGCCGCTGGCCAACAAGGGGCGCTACCACGCCTTCGTCACCGCCCTGACCGAGCAGAGCCCGGAGGCCGAGCAGGAGGGGCACCACAGCCTCGGTAGCCAGGATTCCCAGGGGCTGGATGATTACATGCTCTCCCAGGCCAATACCTTCGCCGAGGCGCAGGGGCGCGAGCTCATCCCCACCTTCTCCATCATCGATGGCGGCAACATGCTGACCGGCCAGCGGGCCGACGGTACGCCCTATGCACTGATCGGCCGCGATGCCCTGCTGCAGACCACCCTGCACCACAGCCGGCTGGACAGTGAGCGCATCGCCGCCTTGCAGGAGAAGATGGAGCGCGACGGCGAGTTTCGGCTGCAACTCAGCGAAGAGGAGTGGCTGGGCAGCCCCTATACCTTCCAGAAGGGTCATGACACCGAGGTGGACCTCATCCTGCTGGAGGCCGCCAACCTGCTGCCGCAGGGGCTGGATGAGCCGCAGCGCCACGCCTTTGCCAGAACCGCGCGCGCCAAGGCCGAGCTCGCCAAGTACGAAGTGGATGGGTCAACCCGGGAGGCGGCGGAGCAGCGGATGTTTCTGAGCCCGCAGCAAGGGGAGCGGATTGCCGAACGCTATCGCGCCATCCATGGCCAACCGCTGCCGGCCTCCTTCGATCTGCTGACCCGCCTCAAGCAGGAGTACGCCAGCCTGGTGGTGACTGCCGAGCTTCACTCCGAGTTCAATGATGAGCAGATAGCCCAGACGCTGCCGACGCTGGCGGCCGATGCCGCCACCCTGGCCCGGCTGGGCCGCATGTTGCAGGCCGGCGGCTACCAGCGAACAGGGCTGGCTGGCGCCGAGCAAGATCATCAGACCCGCCGCTTCCTCGCCATGATGGCCATCAGCCAGCGCCTGATGGCGCAGGAGCTCAAGGTGGCCGAGCGGGATCTGGTGATCCTGGCCCAGCCCGGTTTTCACCTCGACATGGCCATGCGCCCGCTGGCCGATGGTCGCATCCTGCTGAACGATCATGCAGCCAGCGCAGCGCTGATCGAGCAGGTGCTGGCCAGCGATGCCACCCTGAGCGAGAGCGAACAGCAAGAACTTCGCCAGAGCGTGACCAACCTGCGCCAGCAGAGCGAGCGCTGGCACAAGATCCACGCTCTCATCCGCCAGCAGTTGATCGATGCCGGCCTGACCCCCATCGCCACCCCGGGCGTGTTCAGCGTGGGCAAGCGGCCGGTGAACTGGATGAACGGCATCATGGGCACCCGCCAGCAGCCCTTCTATATCACCAATGCCGCCAGCATCGCCCCCCTCAATCAGGCCTTCGCCGCCTGGCTGCAACGCGAGGTAGCCGGGCTCACCCCCTATTTCGTGGGTCAGGCTGCCAGCAACAAACGGGAGGAGTTCAACCAGGCGGAAGCCCTGCTGCGCGGCAGCGGCGGGCTGGATTGCATCACCCTGCACCACGAGTAGGGCAACCCCCTCGCACGGGCCGGCAATGCATCAGGCGGGTCCGTTCCCCGCCGCCAGGTGCAAGGGGAATAGTGGTGGCAGAGAGCCGCCAAGATGATTCAAAAGGGCTCCTTTGGGAGCCCTTTTTATGGCTGATGTGAAAGGCCCTCCCGCACCATGCCCCTGTCATCCCGGCCATGAAACACTCTCGCGGCGCTCGACGGCCCAAATTTATTTGCTGCTTGATTATTTATTGACGGGGCCGGATCGACCCGTTTTGCGCACGATTCAGTTAATCGAATTACCCTCAACAACCATCCCGCCCGACCCTCTGCCGACTTGCCCCCGTCACCGGTGGTAGGCCGCCATCCCGCGCCGCCGCTGACTTCGGCCTGATTATTTATCCCGTTTGTTCCGCGTTAATTTCCACTCTTACTATGACGACGACCTATCCATGGCCGGCTGATCGCAGCCGTCATTCAAACTGGCATAGCAAGTGGGCAATTCATGATCACCACAGACGGAAACAACGCGGTCGCCTCGGTGGCCTACCGCACCAGCGAAGTCATCGCCATCTATCCCATCACCCCCAGCTCCAGCATGGCGGAGCAGGCGTCGGCCTGGTCGAGCGAGCGGGGCCTGAACCTGTGGGGCGACGTGCCGCGCGTGGTCGAGATGCAGTCGGAGGGGGGCGCCATCGCCGCCGTCCACGGCGCGCTGCAGACCGGCGCACTGGCGACTTCGTTTACCTCGTCCCAGGGCCTGCTGCTGATGATCCCCAACCTCTACAAGTTGGCGGGTCAGCTCATTCCCTTCGTACTCCATGTGGCGGCGCGCACGGTGGCGACCCATGCCTTGTCGATTTTCGGCGATCACTCGGACGTGATGGCGGTGCGCCAGACCGGCTGTGCCCTGCTCTGCGCCAGCAATGTGCAAGAAGCCCAGGACTTTGCCCTGATCGCCCAGGTGGCCAGCCTCAACAGCCGGCTGCCCTTCATCCACTTCTTCGACGGCTTTCGCACCTCCCACGAGATCACCAAGATAGTGCCGCTCGATGACGACACCCTGCGCGCCCTGCTGCCGGCCGAGGCGATCCGTGCCCATCGGGAGCGGGCGCTGACCCCCGACAAACCGGTCATTCGCGGCACCGCCGCCAACCCGGACACCTATTTCCAGTGCCGGGAGGCCACCAACCCCTGGTATGACGATGCGTATCGCCATGTGAGCGAGGCGATGGACGCCTTTGGTGAACGTACTGGCCGCCACTACCGACCGTTCGAATACGTGGGTCACCCACAGGCCAAGCGGGTATTGGTGCTGATGGGTTCCGCCATCGGCACCTGCGAGGAGGTGATCACGCGGCTGATTGAACAGGGCGAGAAGGTGGGGCTGGTGAAGGTACGGCTCTATCGCCCCTTCTCGGCCGCGCACCTGCTGGCGGTCATTCCGCAGAGCGTCCGCAAGATTGCGGTGCTGGATCGCACCAAGGAGCCGGGCGCCCTGGCCGAGCCGCTCTATCTGGATGTGATGAGCGCGCTGGCCGAGGCGGTCAGCCAAGGGGATCGTGCCAGCCTGCCACGGGTCATCGGCGGGCGCTACGGCCTCTCCTCCAAGGAGTTCAACCCGGCCTGCGTGCAGGCCATCTTCGATGAGCTGGCGCTGGATAACCCACGCCCGCGCTTCACCGTCGGCATCTTCGACGACGTCACCGGCCTCTCCCTGCCGCTGCCGACGTTGGATCCAGGCATTGGCAACCAGCACAAGCTGGAGGCACTGTTCTACGGCCTTGGCAGCGACGGCACCGTCTCGGCGGCCAAGAACAGCATCAAGATCCTCGGCAACCACACCGACCTCTACCCCCAGGGCTACTTCGTCTACGACTCCAAGAAGGCGGGCGGCCTCACCGTCTCCCACCTGCGGGTCGGCGAGCGGCCGCTGCAATCGGCCTACCTGGTGGACGAGGCGGACTTCATCGGCTGCCACCAGTGGCAGTTCATCGACATGTACCAGATGGCGGAGCGGCTGAGGTCAGATGGCATCTTCCTGCTTAACAGTCCCTACGACGCCGATCAGATCTGGCAGCGACTGCCCCAAGAGGTGCAACAGGCCCTGCTCCAGAAGCGTGCGCGCCTCTACACCATCAATGCCGCCAAGATTGCCCGCGAGTGCCAGCTCGGCAACCGCATCAATACCGTGATGCAGATGGCCTTCTTCCAGCTGACCGCCATCATACCGCCGGCAGAGGCGACCGAGCTGCTGCGCCAAACCATCGCAGCTAGCTATGGCAGCAAGGGGCAGACACTGGTGGAGCGCAACTGGCAGGCCCTGGCCGCTACCTGCGAGGCACTCGTTCAGGTGCCGCTGCAAGCGCTTGACCCCGCCAGCCACCAGCGCCCACCCGTCGTATCGGCCAAGGCCCCCGACTTCGTGCAGACCGTCACCGCCGCGATGCTGGCAGGGCTGGGTGACAGCCTGCCGGTCTCCGCCTTCCCGCCGGACGGCACCTGGCCGGTGGGCACTACCCGCTGGGAGAAGCGCAACATCGCCAAGGAGGTGCCCATCTGGCAGGCAGACCTCTGCACCCAGTGCAACTACTGCGTGGCCGCCTGTCCCCACTCCGCCATCCGCGCCAAGGTGGTGGACAAGGATGCGCTGGAGGGTGCCCCCGTCACCCTGGACGCCCTCGATGTGAAGGCTCGCGACATGCGTGGCCAGCAATACGTGCTGCAGGTAGCGCCTGAGGATTGCACCGGCTGCAACCTCTGCGTCGAGGTGTGCCCGGCCAAGGATCGCACCGAACCGAGCCGCAAGGCGATCAACATGGAGTCCAGGCTGGATCACCTCGAGGCCCAGAAGGCCAACTACGACTTCTTCCTGGACTTGCCCGAGCGCACCGCCGAGCAGCTGGAGCGCATCGACATCCGCACCTCCCAGCTCATCTCGCCGCTGTTTGAATACTCGGGTGCCTGCTCCGGCTGCGGCGAGACCCCCTACATCAAGCTGCTGACCCAGCTCTACGGGGACCGGCTGCTGATTGCCAACGCCACCGGCTGCTCCTCCATCTATGGCGGCAACCTGCCCAGCACCCCCTACACCACCAATGCGGACGGGCGCGGGCCGGCCTGGGCCAACTCCTTGTTCGAGGACAACGCCGAGTTTGGCTTGGGCTTTCGGCTCACCGTGGATCAGCATCGCGAGCGGGTACGCCGCCTGCTGGCGAGCCTGGGGGACGCCGTCCCGGCCGGGCTGCAACAGGGGCTGCAAGACACCAGCCTGCCGGTCTCCGAGCAGCACGCCCATATCGAGCAGCTGCGCGCTCTGCTGCAGGGGCACACCGACGCCGCGGCCCAGGAGCTGGCCCGTGATGCGGACTACCTGGTGGAGAAATCGGTCTGGCTCATCGGCGGCGACGGCTGGGCCTACGACATCGGCTACGGCGGGCTGGATCACGTGCTGAGCCTGGGGGAGAACATCAACGTGCTGGTGCTCGACACCCAGTGCTACTCCAACACCGGCGGCCAGCAGTCCAAGGCGACGCCGCTCGGCGCCATCACCAAGTTTGGCGAGCAGGGCAAGCGCAAGGCGCGCAAGGATCTTGGCGCCAGCGTCATGATGTATGGCCACGTCTATGTGGCACAGATCTCACTCGGCGCCCAGATGAACCAGACGGTGAAAGCCATTCAGGAGGCCGAAGCCTACCCGGGCCCGTCCCTCATCATCGCCTACAGCCCCTGCGAGGAGCACGGCTACGATCTGGCCCAGAGCCACGAGCAGATGAAGCAGCTGACCGCCACCGGCTTCTGGCCGCTCTACCGCTACGACCCGCGCCGCAGCGAGGAGGGCAAGGCGCCGCTGGCACTGGACTCCCGGGCCCCCAGCGCATCGCTGGCCGAGACCCTGCAGCAGGAGCCCCGCTTCAAGCGCCTCGAGCGCCAGTTGCCGGAGATTGCCAGCCAGCTCTATCGGGAGGCGGAGCTGGACGCCAACCGCCGCTTCGCCTGGCTGAGCCAGCTGGCGGGCAAGGAGGCGCCAGCCCAGGAGTAGCAACGCAGACCCACCAACAAACAGGGCTCCCCATGGGGAGCCCTGTTGCTATGTCGCCGTCACGCCATCAAGCGTGGATGCTGGCCAGCTCGTGGCGTTTCAACGCCAGCAGGGTGATGAGCAGCGCGGCGGTGGCGATCAGTGCCATGCCGATATAGGTGGCGCTGAAGCCAGGTGCCAGCTCGGCCGGGCTCAGGCTGGCCAGGTTGTGGCTGCTGCCCGCCGGCAGGGCGGAGTGGAACAGCACGGAGCAGATGGCCACCCCCACTGCGCCCCCCAGCTCCCGGCCGAAGTTGAACAGCGACATGCCGATGCCGCGATCTTCCCGTGGCAGGGCGTTTTGCACCACCACCGACAGCGCCGGCAGCACCAGACCCAGCCCCAATCCGGCAAACCCCAGTCCCAGTCTGGCCCAGAGGTCGAAGTGGATTTGCCACAGCGCCAGCGCCGACAGGGCGAAGCCCACCACCACGAAACGCCGGTAGTAACCGGTGCGGCCGATCAGCTTGCCGCCGACGAAGGCCCCCGCCGTGATGCAGACCATGAAGATCACCATGTAGAGCCCGCTCTCGCTGGCCCCCATTCCCTTCTGCCACTGCATCTGCAGCGGCAGATAGACCAGCACCGCGAACATCAACAGTTGCGAGGCCAGCGCCAGCAGCACGCTCACCAGATAACCGGGCAGCCGGGCCAGATGGGCCGGCAGTATAGGATCATGGGCGCGCCGCTCCACCAGAATGAGCAGCAGCAGGGCCAGCGCCAGTCCCGCCGCCAGACAGATGGCGGGCAGGGCCGTCTCCGGCGAGAGCAGCAGCAGGCTCAGGGTGGTGACCGTGATCAGCAGCGCCGCCCCCTTCCAGTCGAAGCGACTGTGACGGCGCACATTGAGGTGACCCAGGTTGCGGTTCACCAGCCAGAGCGCGAGCGCCCCGAGCGGCAGGTTGATCCAGAAGATCCAGCGCCAGCTGAGCTGTTCGGTGAAGTAGCCGCCGAGCAGGGGCCCGGCGATGCTGGAGACCGCATAGACCGCCGAGATGTAGCCCTGATACTTGCCCACCTCCCGCGGCGGTATGCTGTCGGCAATGACTGTGAAGGCGAGCGCGATCAGGCCGCCGCCCCCCAGCCCCTGCAGCACGCGGGCAGCCAGCAGGGTTGGCAGATCCTGGGCCAGGCCGCAGGCCACGGATCCGGCCAGAAACAGGCCGATGCCGATGTTGAGCATGCGCACCCGGCCAAACATGTCACTCAGCTTGCCGTAGATGGGCAGGGCGGCGGTGGCCGCCAGCAGGTAGGCAGTGACCACCCAGGTGAGGGCGGCGCCGGCGTTCAGCTCGGCCCCTATGATGGGCAAGGGGGTGGTGACTATGCTCTTTTCCAGTGACCCCAGGGCGATCACCAGGGCCACGCTCGAGAAGATGGTTTTTGGGGACATATGACGGGCTCGCTCATTTGAAAATGCCGGGATCTGCAACGCAGAACTTATTATTGTCTCATAAATCATCAGCCGATGGCCAAAACCGCCCCTGAGCGGCAAGCATGACCCCGGTCGCGGCATTGCCTCCTGCATTCTGATAGGCTGGCTGTTCACCCCCCAAGAGGAAGCAGCCCCATGTCCGAGCAGTTCCGGTTTGAGCAATACGATGCCCTGATTTTCGATATGGACGGCACCCTGGTCGACTCCATGCCCCTGCATCTGGATGCCTGGGAGGAGACCAGCGCCGAGTTCGGCCTGCCCTTCGATCGTGCCCAGCTCAATGAATTCGGCGGCATTCCCACCCGCAAGATAGTCGCCATCCTGGCCGAGCAGCATGGGCTGGATATCGATGTGGACGCCTTCACCCGGCGCAAGGTGGCGCTCTATCTTGAGCATATCGACAAGGTCAGTGTGTTTCCCGCCATGTGGGAGCTGGTCAAGCGCTGCCACGGCAAGGTTCCGATGGGCATAGGAACGGGCTCATCGCGCGAGCACGCCCTGCACATCCTGAAAAACACCGGTCTGGATGCCTATATTCCCGTACTGGTCAGTGCCGATGACATCGACAACCACAAGCCCCACCCCGACACCTTCCTGAAAGTGGCCGAGTTGCTCGGCGCCAATCCCGCCAACTGCCTGGTGTTCGAAGATACCCAGATCGGCCTGCAGGCCGGCCGCGCCGCCGGGATGGAGACGGTGCTGGCACTGGAGGGGGAGCTCTACCAGCGCTAGGCCACACTGCCCCTGCCGCCAATGAAAACGCCTCCGCAAGGGAGGCGTTTTGCATGCAGCAGTGCCGGGATGACCCGGCCCCGCTTTACATGGCGTTGGTGGATTCGAAGATCTTGTCGGCCGAGGCTTCGACGAAGCCCGGGTAGAGCACGCCGTCGGCCTGCGGGTAACGCAGGGCAAACTCGTAGAAGCAGCTCGGGATGGTGCGCACGCCGTCGGTGAAGGCCACGTCCGCCTTGTCGGCCATGGTGGACGATTGCTCCAGCATCACCTGCGGGTCACCTTTCACCTCGCCACCCACGCCATTGAGCACGAAGCCCGCGGCCTTGAGGGCGGCGTTGACTTGCTGGATGGTGTCAAAGTCCTTCAGGCGGTTGATGTTGACGGTGAAGTGGTTGGCACGATAACCCCATGCTGCCATCCAGGCCGCATACTCGCTCTCCGCCAGCAGGGTCTGGTAATCGGCCCAGGAGACCTGCCAGGGGGCGCCGGCATAGAGGAAGGCCTGGGTGTCGGTCAGGTGATCGGGCACCTGAGCCGCCAGCCTGTGGATGATGGCCTGGGCCGCGTCGGAGAGCTCTTCCACCTTCAGCTCGCTGATGAACACCTTGGGCGCGTCCGGGTCTTTATGCTCGAAGTGCTTGGCGTAGAGCTTCTTGGCCTTGAACACGTACTCGCCTTTCTGCTCGTAGCCGAGCGCCAGGAAGTGGGCGGCCAGCTTCTCCAGCCCCAGCTTGGGCAGGTTGTAGGTGCGAAACGCCACGTGGTCGTTGACGATGGGCTCGCCGCCGCCCAGCAGTTGATGAACCTTGTTGGCACTCGGGGTGACTTGAATGTAGTTATCCCACAAATGACCGAACAGGGTGTCGATATCCTTTTGCATCTCTCTTTCCTTTGATTGCGGGTACAGACAAGGGCACCAGTTCAGTGCCCCTTTTATTGTCGTGGTCGGGCGCTGGCTCCAACACAGAGAGCGCCCGCCTTTGTCTTGCTTAGAACGTCAGGCCGGGAGACAGCTGATCCGGCATGGCGGCCTTGCTGTCTTCGACGGAAGCCACCGGATACGCACAGTAGTCGGCGGCGTAGTAGGCGCTCGCCCTGTGGTTGCCGGAGGCGCCGATGCCGCCGAACGGCGCGGCACTGGAGGCGCCGGTGATGGGCTTGTTCCAGTTGACGATGCCGGCGCGAATGCGCTTGAAGAAGTGGTTCCAGTCCGCCTCGTTGTCACCGAGCAAGCCGGCCGAGAGGCCGAAGCTGGTGGCATTCGCCTTCTCG
Source organism: Aeromonas sp. QDB39 (assembly GCF_027707585.1). Lineage (NCBI taxonomy): Bacteria > Pseudomonadati > Pseudomonadota > Gammaproteobacteria > Aeromonadales > Aeromonadaceae > Aeromonas > Aeromonas sp. QDB39. The sequence goes on from NZ_JAPCIV010000015.1 coordinate 58,118, forward strand.
ATGGCGGCATCAAAGTCGTCGTAGCGAATGAGTTGCAGCAGCGGGCCGAAGTACTCTTCGTCCGGCAGCGCGCTGACAGCGGTCACGTCAATGATGCCCGGGGAGACGAAGCCGGTGCCCGCTTCCAGGTGCGTGAGGGTGAGCAGACTCTCGCCACCGAGGCGCTGCAGGTTGGCTTGCGCCTCGACCATGCCGAGCGCTGCTCGCTCGCTTATCATGGCGCCCATGAACGGCTGCTCGGCGGCGTCATAGAGGCCGACCTTGATCTGGCCGACCACCTCCACCAGCCGCTTGACCAGGGCATCGCCACGCTCGCCGCGCTCGACAAACAGGCGACGCGAGCAGGTGCAGCGCTGGCCTGAGGTGATGAAGGCGGACTGCACGATGGCATGGACGGCGCCGTCGATGTCGCTCACGTCTTTCACGATCAGCGGGTTGTTGCCGCCCATCTCCAGGGCCAGGATCTTGCCCGGTTGGCCGGCAAACTGCTGATGCAGGAAGTGGCCGGTACGGGACGAACCGGTGAAGAAGAGGCCGTCGATGTCCGGATTGCCCGCCAGCGCCTTGCCGGTGTCGACCTCGCCCTGCACCAGGTTGAGCACGCCCTTGGGCAGCCCCGCCTCCTGCCAGATCTTCAACATGGCCTCGGCCACCATGGGGGTCAGCTCGGAGGGCTTGAACACCACGGTATTGCCGGCGATCAGTGCCGGTACAATATGGCCGTTGGGCAGGTGGCCCGGGAAGTTGTAGGGACCGAACACGGCCACGACGCCGTGGGGCTTGTGGCGCACGAACGCCTTGGCGCCCGGCATGGGGTTCTCCACCGTGCCGGTGCGCTCGTCATGGGCGCGGATGGATATGGCGATCTTGCCCTGCATGGCGGCCACTTCGGTGCGGGTCTCCCACAGCGGCTTGCCGGTTTCGCGGGCGATGGTCAGCGCCAGCGCCTCCTTGTGCTCGCCGAGCAGGTCGGCATAGCGGCGCACGATGGCCAGACGATCGTCGAGGGCCAGATCGGACCAATGATAGAAGGCATGGCGGGCAGCCTTGACGGCGGCCTCCACCTGGGCGGCGCTGGCGGCCTCCCCTTGCCAGATCACCTGATTCTTGGCCGGATCCTTTGACTCGAACGGCTTGCCTGCACCGGCCAGCCACTGGCCGTCAATAAACTGAACTAACTGGCTCATCCTTCACTCCCTGTGGTTCGCAGGCAGCCTTGGCTGCCTGTTTCATATGCGGTTTTACTGCTGATATGGCTCAATCGAGATCAACGGCGCGCACCATGTCGCCATCCTGCACCTTGAGTGCGGCCGCCATCTTGGGCGGGATGATGGCTTCATGCTTGTCCAGATCGACCCGGATGTTGCCGTAGCAGGCGCGGTAGTGCTCGTAGCGGGTATTGCAGACCAGATGGGTCTTGCCGCCGATGGGCTCCCCCACCAGCACCCGCAGCTTCTGGCTGCGGCGCACACTGCGAATGTTCTTCACGTCGCACTCGACGGTGGGGCCGGCATCGAAGATGTCGACATAGCCGCGATTCACGAATCCTTCGTCCTGCAGCATCTTGATGGCCGGGCGGGTCTTCTCGTGGGTCTGACCGATGACGGCGCGCGCCTCGTTGCTCAGCAGATTGACGTAGATGGGGTACTTGGGCATCAGCTCGGCGATGAAGCGCTTCTTGCCGATGCCGGTGAGATAGTCGACGGTGGGAAAATCCATCGAGAAGAAATGCTTTTGCAGCCACTCGTAGAAGGGGCTGTGACCATCGGCATCGGAGACGCCACGCATCTCGGCGAAGACGGTCTCGTCAAACAGCTCGGGGTGTTCGGCCATGAACAGAAAGCGGTGCTTGGAGAGCAGACGGCCGTTGAGCCCCTCGCGGGCGCATTCGCGCAGAAACAGGGTGCAGAGCTCGGAATTGCCGGTGTAGTCGTTGGAGAGGGTGAGGGTTTCCACGACGTTGTAGATGCCGAGCTTGGGGGAAGAGTGCACCACCTTGCCGATGTGATAGTTGTAGAACGGCTGGGACAGGCCCACGGCCGCATCGATGGCGCAGGTACCGACCATTTCGCCGGTCTCCAGATCCTCGGCGACGAAGAAATAGAGGCAGTCACCCTTGCCCGCAGGCTTGTCCGAAAAGGTCTGGGTGGAAGCGTCTATCTTGCGCTGCAGCAGTTCATCGTTGACGGGCAACGAAGTCATGCCGGTGCCGGATTCGATGGCACAGGTCTTGAGACCGGCAAAATCTTTTTGCTCGATGGGACGGATAACCAACATAAATGACAACTCCCTTTCATTGACGACAGGTGGGGTCCCGGCTCCTGCCGGGAGGGCTCCCCACCTCAATTTGGATCAGGCGTTAACCACCTGGGCAACCGCTTTCTCGAACCGTACCAGCCCTTCCTTGATGTCCGCTTCCGGAATAACCAGGGACGGCGCGAAACGCACCACGTTGGTGCCGGCGACCAGCGCCATCAGACCCTGGTCGATGGAGGCCAGCAGGAAGTCGCGCGAGCGGCCCTTGTAGTCGTCGTTGAGCACGGCGCCCAGCAGCAGACCCTTGCCGCGCACTTCACTGAAGCAGTGGTACTTGGCGTTGATGGCCTCGATCCCTTCGCGGAACAGCTGTTCGCGCTGCTTGATGCCATTGAGCACTTCCGGGGTGTTGACCACGTCGATCACCGCCTCGGCCACCGCGCAGGCCAGCGGGTTGCCGCCGTAGGTGGAACCGTGAGTGCCCACTTTCAGGTGGGAGGCGATGTCGGTGGTAGTCAGCATGGCGCCGATGGGAAAGCCGCCGCCCAGTGCCTTGGCGCTGGTGAGGATGTCAGGCGTGACGCCCAGACCCATGTAGGCAAACAGATCGCCGGTACGACCGACGCCGGATTGCACTTCGTCATAGATCAGCAGGGCGTTGTGCTTGTCGCACAGCTCGCGCACCCCTTTGGCAAACTCGTCGGTGGGACGAATGATGCCGCCCTCGCCCTGCAGCGGTTCCATCACCACGGCGCAGGTATTGTCGGAGATGACGGCAGCCAGCTCCGCCAGATCGTTGTAGGCCACGTGGGTGATGTCCGCGGGCTTGGGACCAAAACCATCAGAGTAGGCAGCCTGGCCGCCGACGCTGACGGTAAAGAAGGTACGACCGTGGAAGCCCTGGTGGAAGGCGATGATCTGGGTCTTGTGGGCACCGAACTTCTCGATGGCGTAGCGACGGGCCAGCTTGAGAGCGGCTTCGTTGGCTTCGGCACCGGAGTTGCAGAAATAGACCTTGTCGGCGAAGGTAGCGGCGACCAGTTTCTTGGCCAGGCGCAGGGCCGGCTCGTTGGTCATCACGTTGGAGAGGTGCCACAGCTTCTCGCCCTGGGTTTTCAGGGCCTCGACCAGCTTGGGATGGCAATGGCCCAGGCCATTGACAGCGATCCCGCCGGCGAAATCCACATACTCACGGCCTTCCTGATCCCAGACACGTGACCCTTCACCACGCACCGGGATGATCTTGGCGGGCGCATAGTTGGGAACCATCACTTCATCAAACACTTCACGTGTCACTGCCAACAACTCTGACATATTGCTCTCCTTCGATCTGGCGACAGAATAATCCACCGCCCAAAAGTTAAATCCATGTAAACACATCGGCATTGTCACAGAAAAAAAGCTAAAAGTCTGCAACAAAGCGCGTTACAGGGAACAATGTTCGACTGCCCGTGAGATTTTAGGCAACCGCATTGCATAACGGCTCAGGGGGTGTTGGCAAGAGATAATTTGGACAGGGAGGGAGGTGAATAAAGTGTCAGGGAAAATATTTTTGGCCTCCTTTCAATTCTGGGAGGCCGATCACAACTATTCAGGGATTAGCCAAAAAATTGGCCAGCAACTGATGACCCTGCTCGCTCAGAATGCTCTCCGGATGGAACTGAACACCCTCTATATTCAACTGCTTATGGCGCAGTCCCATGATCTCGTCCGGGCTGCCATCGGCATGTTCGCTCCAGGCGGTGATCTCGAGACAATCGGGCAAGGTGTCGCGCTCCACGATGAGCGAATGGTAACGAGTGACCCGCAGCGGATCGTTGAGCCCCTTGAATACCCCCTCGCCGCGATGGCGAATGAGCGAGGTCTTGCCGTGCATCATCTGGCGCGCACGTACAACCTGAGCGCCGAAGGCCTGCGCCAGCGACTGGTGGCCGAGACAGACGCCGAGAATGGGGAGCTGGCCGGCAAAACGGGAGATGGCCGCCAGCGAAATACCCGCCTCATTGGGGGTGCAGGGACCGGGAGAAATCACCAGATAACGGGGAGAGAGCCGGGCAATGGCGTCCAGCGTCAGCTCGTCATTGCGCTTCACCACTACCTCCTGTCCCAGGGCGCCAAAATATTGCACCAGATTCCAGGTAAAGGAGTCGTAGTTATCGATCAACAACAGCATGGGTCAACCAGGGCAGAGAATTAACGATCCAGATAGCGACCCTGTTCCATTTCACGCTCGCGCTGGCACTCGGCCAGGTAGATGGCGGCGGCGATGGCAGGGGTTTTGTGGTGCTTGTCGATGGCATTGGAGACCATCAGTTGCAGGGTATTGAGGTTTTTGGCCTTGCGAAACTTGCGCAGCCAGTGACCCTTGTCACCCAACTCTTCAATCGTGGTATTTGATTCGACAGACATGCTAACTCTTGGGGCAGACGCCCGCGTTTGAAATTGGAAGATGAAATAACGAATAGCAGGTCGGGTAAAACAAAGAAAGCCAGGCAAATACCCAGCTCTCTTCTACTACACCTTCCCAGTATGTCAGGCTCGAGGAACGAAGCCGACTACATCATATACGCTGGCCAGGGTTTTTTCAGCCCTTTCCCGCGCCTTTTGTGCACCGGCCGCCAAAATGGCCTGCAGATGAGCCTCATCCTGACGCAGCTCGTGGAAGCGGGCCTGAATCGGCTCCAGCAGGGCAACCACTGCCTCGGCGGTTTCGGTCTTGAGGTGACCGTACATCTTGCCTTCGAAATGCTGCTCCAGCTCGGGGATGGAACGGCCGGTCACCCCGGACATCAGGGTCAGCAGGTTGGAGACCCCCGGTTTGTTCTCCGGATCGAAACGCACCACCGCCGGCTCGTCGGAGTCGGTCACCGCGCGCTTGATCTTCTTGACGATCTGCTTGGGATCTTCCAGCAGGCCGATGAAGTTGGCCTCATTGTCGTCCGACTTGGACATCTTCTTGGTCGGATCCTGCAGGCTCATCACCCGGGCGCCCTCGGTCGGAATGAAGGGCTCCGGCAGGGTGAACACCTCACCGTAGAGGTTGTTGAAGCGGGTGCAGATGTCGCGGGTCAGCTCCAGATGCTGCTTCTGATCGTTGCCCACCGGCACCTGATTGGCCTGATAGAGCAGGATGTCGGCCGCCATCAGCACCGGATAACCGAACAGGCCGACGTTGACGTTGTTCTCGAAGCGAGCGGACTTGTCCTTGAACTGGGTCATGCGCGACAGCTCGCCCATCTGGGTGTAGCAGTTCAGGATCCAGCCAAGCTCGGCATGCTGCGGTACGTGGGACTGGATGAACACGGTGCTCTTGGCCGGATCGATGCCGACCGCCAGATAGAGGGCAGCGGCGTCCAGGCAGGCCTTGCGCAGGGCGGCCGGCTCCTGGCGGGTGGTGATGGCGTGCAGATCGACGATGCAGTAGAGGCAGTCGAAGTCATCCTGCATGTTGACCCACTGACGCAGGGCCCCCATGTAGTTGCCGATGGTCAGCTGGCCCGACGGTTGGGCCCCGCTCAATACGATAGGTTTAGTCATCAGAGTGTTGATCCTTGTTATTCGGCCTGCCTGGCCAGCTTATTCGGCCAGCAGCGCGTCGAGCTGGGCAAACTGTTCACATACCCAGTCCGGGCGGGAATCTGCGATGGGACGGCCGTAGTTGTAGCCATAGGTCAGTCCCACCACCTTCATGCCGGCAGCCTGGGCGGCCAGCACGTCATTTTCGGAGTCGCCCACCATCAGGGTGCGCGACGGGCTGACGCCCAGCTCGTGGCAGGCCAGCAGCAGCGGCTCCGGGCTCGGTTTCTTGACGGGCACACAGTTGCCCCCCAGCCAGAGTGCGAAACAGTCGCCGATGCCGAGGGCATCGAGGATCGGCTGCACGAAGTGGCTCGGCTTGTTGGTCACGATCCCCTGCTGGTAACCCAGCGCCTGCAGGCGACGCAGGCTCTGTTCGACCCCGTCATACATGGCCAGCCCTTCCAGCAGGCAGGCCTGATAGTGGCGGTCAAACAGCGGACGGGCGCTGGCAAACAGCTCAGGCGCCGCGCGATAGTCCAGCGCACGCTGGATCAGCTTGTCGGCACCGTTGCCAACCCAGGTCCGCACCACGGCCTCGTCGGCCTCGGCCAGCCCGAGTTCGGTCAGCGTACGATTGACCGCCAGCGCCAGTTGCGGGGCACTGTCGATCAGGGTGCCGTCCAGATCGAACAGCACCAGATCAAAATCACGTTCAGCGTTTGACATGAGAGAGCTCCGCCCGCATCTCGTCGATCACCGCCTTGTAGTCCGGACGACTGAAGATGGCCGAGCCGGCCACGAACATGTCGGCGCCAGCCTGGGCAATTTCGCGAATGTTGTCGACCTTGACCCCACCGTCGATCTCGAGGCGAATGTCGCGGCCGCTCTCGTCGATCAGACGGCGCACCTGGCGCAGCTTGTCGAGGGTGCCGGGGATGAAGCTCTGGCCACCAAAGCCCGGGTTGACCGACATCAGCAGGATCACGTCCAGCTTGTCCATCACGTACTCCAGGCAGGTGAGCGGCGTGGCCGGGTTCAGCACCAGACCGGCCTGGCAGCCCTGCTCCTTGATGAGGCCCAGGGAGCGGTCAACGTGGTCGGACGCTTCCGGGTGGAAGGTGATGAGGGAGGCACCCGCCTTGGCAAAATCGGGAATGATGCGATCCACCGGCTTGACCATCAGGTGCACGTCGATGGGGGCTTCGATACCGTAGTCACGCAGGGCCTGGCAGACCATGGGGCCTATGGTCAGGTTGGGCACATAATGGTTGTCCATCACGTCGAAATGGACCACGTCGGCACCGGCGGCCAGCACCTTGGCGACATCGTCCCCCAGACGGGCAAAGTCGGCGGAGAGGATCGAGGGGGCAATCAGAAAGTCTTTCATCAGCGTCATCCATTGGCAGCGTGGCAGAAAAAGCGGCGCAATTTTACCGCAAATGGATGCTGAAAACGACCCGCACACGGTACGGAAAAAGCGAACACCATCATCACCGCAAATGGATGCTGAAAACGACCCGCACAGGGTACGGAAAAAGCGAACACCATCATCACCGCAAACGGACGCTGAAAACGACCCGCACACGGTACGGAAAAAGCGAACACCATCATCACCGCAAACAGGCGCTGAAAACGACCCGCACACGGTACGGAAAAACCGAACGCCATCGTCACCGCAAACGGGCGCTGAAAACGACCCGCACACGGTACGGAAAAAGCGAACGTCATCATCACCGCAAACGGACGCTGAAAACGACTCGCACACGGTACGGAAAAAGCGAACGCCATCATCACCGCAAACGGACGCTGAAAACGACCCGCACACGGTACGGAAAAAGCGAACGCCACCATTGGCCGCAGCAGACATAAAAAACGGCACCCCGAGGTGCCGTCTGTGTCAGCCGAGTGGCGCCAGTTCGGTGTCGCTCGGGTAGTAGCCCTGCTCCGGCTCGATGCCAGGCGGATAGAGCGCCAGCAACTCGGCCACCTTGTTGCGGGTGCCGCCGTTGCGGCTGATGGTGCGCTTGACCAGGATTTCGTCGAGGCGGGCACCGCGATAGAGCTCGCGGGTCAGCTCGATGTCATGGTTGCTGATGAGCACGGGCACCCCTTTGCGAGCCGCGGTGTGGCGAGCCAGCCTGGCCAGCACGGCCTGATCGTCCAGGGTGAAACCCCCGGCCGAATAGGTGGTGAAGCTCGCGGTAGTGGAGAGCGGGGCATAGGGGGGATCGCAATAGATCACCCAATCCTCTTCGGCGCGCTGAATGGCATCGGCATAGCTTTCACAGATGAAGGTCGCCTTCTGCGCCTTCTCGGCGAAGGCCCACAGCTCTTTTTCCGGGAAATAGGGCTTCTTGTAAGAACCGAACGGGACGTTGAAGCCCCCCTTCTTGTTGTACCGGCACAGGCCGTTGAAACCGTGTCGATTCAGAAACAGGAATAGCAGGGCGCGCTCGAAGCTGGTGTCGGTCTGGTTGAACTGGGTGCGCAGCCGGTAGTAGGCCGCCTTGTGGTTGTGCTCGGTCACGAACAGCTTGCGCGACTCAGCGATGAACCGATCCGGCGTCAACTTGAGATGATTGTAAAGACCGATCAGATCCGGATTGATGTCGTTGAGCACATAGGCGTCGTAGTCGGTGTTGAGAAACACGGACCCGGCCCCGACGAAGGGCTCCAGCAACACACGCCCGGCCGGCAAACGCTCGGCAATCTCTTCAACCAGGGAGTATTTTCCCCCGGCCCATTTTAAAAAAGCGCGTGTTTTTTTCATGGAAATCCGGTGTTAAGAAGGCATCGACCAAAAAAGGGGGACGATTCTACCCCCTTCCCGGTCAAAATGGCTATTGCTTCAACTCTTTTTGTACCTGCGCAAACGACTTGGGCCAGGGTTGACCCTTCAGCAAGGCGGGCGACAGCTTGCGAATGGCGGCCTTGGCCTGGTTGCTGCTGGCATAGTCCCCTTGCAGCACCACGTACCAGGGGCTGCCGCGGAACTTGGTCTGATAGACCCAGATCTTGCCGGCCAGACCATTTTCGGCCACGAACTTGTCGACCGCCTTGGTGTTGCTCGCCCCCATCAGCTGGATGCTGTAGTGGTTTCTGGGCTTCTTGTTCAGAGTGGCAGCGGGGGTCAGCGCCACCTTGGGAGCAGGTGCCGCCACCGGTTCAACCGCGACTGGCTTGGCCACCGGCTTGCTGGCCGCTGGCGTGACTTGGGCCTTGGCGGTGTTTGCCGGCTGGGCAGCCTGAGCGGTGGCATTGGGTGTAACAGTCTTCTCGGCAGAGGTCCCCTGAGTGGCCGCTGCTTGCGAATCGGCGCCGGTCAGCTCATCCACCACCGCAGTGGGCAGGGCGCCGCTGACGTTGGGCTGCTTCATCAGCTTCTCGACCACCTCGTCGGAGATCACCACCCGGCGTCCTTCGTAGTTGGTCGATTCGGTGGTCACGGTGTCGCTCTCCACCGCCTTGGGCAATACCTTGGCATCCGGCTGCCAGTCACGTACCACGCCGCTGGGATTGCTGGCGGCGCCATCACTGGCCGCATTCTGGCTGCCGTTCTGGCTGGTGTTGCTGCCGCCGATGGTCAGCGGATCGCCACCCGAGACGGGGATGGGCAACGCCGTGGTTTGGGTGGGCTCGGGGGCGGTGCTCTTGCTGTCGCCGCCAAACAGGGCCGGCAGCAGATAACTCAGCGCCAGCAGACCGCCGGCCAACAGGGCCAGCAGGGTCGCAATCTTCTTGACGGGCAACTCGGCCTGACGTTTCTTGGGCCTTCTGTCGGTCATGATATCCTCCAGTAACTGCATGATGGCGGACGGATGTCCATTTGCCACTTTCAGGATCTCTTCCACTTTCGGCTTGGGCAAGAGGGCTGTCGGGATCTTGAGCTCTTTGGCCTTCTCATACAAGAAGATGCGTTGTTCGGGTGCGCCAAGTGGCGTGACTTCCAGCTCCAGCGCGGGCATGGCCCGCCCTTTCAGCTGCGCCTTCTGATTGCGACACCAGACGTCACTGCCGGAGAGCACGATGGCCAACTGATGGGGGATCTTCAGGGTATCGTTGTGACGACACAGGCTCCACAGCTCGCCGACCAGCTCGGCAGGCAGCTCGTCAGCCCGCTCGATCAGCAGCAACAGGGTGGCGGGTTTGCCTTCCAGCATGCGGAAAAAGCTGTCTGCCAGCGCATCCTGCGGGTTGAACAACGGCCGGGCCACTACCTGGGGCAGCAACAGCTGGCGCACGTCCACCATCTTCATGGCGGGGCTGCCAATCAGGCTGACGACCCGCACTTTTTCCGGCAGCGCTCCCAGCAGGGATTCGCACAACGTGCCGCGACCACTGCCGGGTTTGCCGGAAAGAAAGATAAAAGGATGATTGAATTCAATCAGATGCAGCAGCCGGTCAACCAGCTGCCGCTGGGAGGGAAATTTCAGCAGTTTATTCGTCACGACCAGACTCGATCACCGCCAGCAGTTCAGCATCGGAGACATCGGCCACCACCTGGGCATGACCTATGCCGACCGGCAGCACCAGACGCAATTTGCCTTCCAGCACCTTCTTGTCGCGGCGCATGTGACGAATGAAGGCCGCAAAATCCATCTCTGGCGGCGCCTGCACCGGCAGATTGGCCGCCAGCAGCAAGGCCCGGATACGGTCTACCTGTTGCTCGGTCACGTCACCACGGGCCAGGGCGGTATTGGCGGCCAGCATGGTGCCTGCCGCCACGGCTTCGCCGTGCAGCCAGTTGCCATAGCCCTTCTCGGCTTCAATGGCATGGCCAAAGGTGTGGCCCAGGTTAAGCAGGGCACGCACACCGTGTTCGGTCTCGTCCTGGCCAACCACATCGGCCTTGATCTCGCAGCAGCGGCGGATGGCGTAGGCCAGCGCGGCCGGCTCCTGCGCCTGCAGACGGGACATGTTGGCTTCGAGCCAGCAGAAGAATTCGACATCCCAGATGATGCCGTATTTGATCACCTCGGCCATGCCGGCGGCAAATTCGCGGGTAGGCAGGGTCTGGAGGCACTCGGTATCGATCACGACGTGTCTGGGCTGATAGAAGGCCCCGATCATGTTCTTGCCGAGGGGATGGTTGACGGCAGTCTTGCCACCAACGGAGGAATCAACCTGGGAAAGCAGTGTGGTAGGCACTTGAATGAACGGAATGCCACGTTGATAGCTTGCAGCAGCGAAGCCGACAACGTCCCCTATCACACCGCCACCCAGGGCAATCAGAGTGGTATCACGACCATGGTTGGTTTCCAGCAGAGCGGACATGATCCGCTCAAAGGTAGCCAGGGTCTTGTAGGCCTCGCCATCCGGCAGGATCAGGTGTTCAACTTGATAGCCCGACAGCAACTGGGCAATCCGCTCAAGATACAAGGGCGCAACCACTGTGTTGGTCACAATCATGACCCGCTTGCCCTTGATGGTTTGCGTCAGCACCTCTGCGTGCTGCAACAGACCTGCGGCTATCTCGATGGGATAGCTGCGTTCACCCAGTTCGACCTTCAACCTTTCCATGGACGTCCTCTATATTACATGCCGATCAACTTAACAATTTGATTGGCAACAACTTTAGCGCTCTGGTCATCAGTCTGGATGACAAAGTCAGCCACTTCTTCATACAGGGCGTTGCGTTCTTGTGCCAGACGCTCGAGTACTTCGCGCGGCGGCTCTTCGGTTTGCAGCAAGGGGCGACGCTTGTCTCTTTGCGTACGTGCCAGTTGCTTCTCAATGGTGGTTTCGAGGTACACCACGATGCCACGAGCAGAGAGCTTGTTGCGTGTTTCACGGCTCTTGATGGCACCGCCACCCGTCGCCAGCACGATACCCTGCTGTTCGGAAAGGTCACCGATGACCTTCTCTTCGCGGATCCGGAAACCCTCTTCGCCTTCAACATCGAACACCCAGCCGATATCGGCACCACTGCGGCGCTCAATCTCATGATCTGAGTCGAAAAACTCCATATGCAGTTGTTCTGCCAGATGTCTACCTATGGTGCTCTTGCCCGCACCCATGGGACCTATCAGGAAAATATTGCGTTTCTCAGCCATGTCTTTTCGTTAGTAATTACAAACTGTACGACCCCGACAAACTCTCGATCGGGGTACCTATGAACCTTATCTTGCGATGGATCAGGAGGGGGATTATCTCAATAGAAATCAGGACTGGCAACCGCAGCCCTTACGCCCCAGCCTCATTGGGGCGTAAGGTTATATGTGTTTTACCTTCACATGTAAAGTCTTCAGAAGGCGTCGGTGACTATCTTCGGCGTCACGAAAATCAGCAGCTCGCGCTTTTTGTTCTCGCTGGTTGTCTTGCGAAACAACACGCCCAGACCCGGGATGTCCCCCAGCAAGGGTACCTTGCTGACGTCGCTCTTGATGGTCTGTTGATAGATGCCACCAAGCACCAGGGTCTCGCCATTGTTGACCAGCACCTGGGTGGTGATGGACTGGGCGTTGATGGAGACGGCATCACCGGTACCGGTCGGCACGGTTTCACCCTTGGTATCCTGAGTCACGGTCAAATCCAGGATCACCCTGTTGTCGGGAGTGATCTGCGGCGTCACCTTGAGGCTCAGCACCGCCTTCTTGAAGGTGACCGAGGTTGCCCCGCTGGAAGAGGACTCCACATAGGGGATCTCGGTACCCTGTTCGATCAGCGCCGGCTTCTGGTTGGCCGTGGTGACCCGGGGACTGGCTATGATCTCGGCTTTGCTCTCTTTCTCCAGTGCCGACAGCTCGAGATCCAGCAAGGTACCATCCGCCAGCCGCGCCACCTGGAAGGCCAGGGTGCCGGCCGCATTGGTCACCGGCAGATTGACGTTAAGCCGATCGTCCACCCCTGGTCGGGTGATGGTCGAGCCTCCATTGTTGTTGCCGGAACCATCATTGCCTTCGATGGTGCCCGAGGTACTGTTGCCGTGACCGTCATTCTTGGTTACCCCCCAACGCACCCCTAGCGCCTCGTCAAAGCCGTCATCAATGGTCACCATGCGCGCCTCGATCACCACCTGCTTGACCGGAATATCCAGGATATCCAGCATGCGCTTGATGTTGCTGATAACGTCGGCAGTGTCCTTGACCACCAGCACGTTGGTCCGCTCATCAACACTCACCGCCCCCTTGGAAGAGAGCAGCTTGGTGCTCTCGGACGAGAGCAGCGCCGCTACTTCGGATGCCTTGGCATAGTTGATTTGCAGATACTCGGTATAAAGCGGGGCCAGATCGGCGACCTGGTTGCGGCTCTCCAGCTGCTGTTTCTCGCGAGCGGCAATCTCTTCGGCTGGCGCGACCAGCAGGATGTTGTTATCCAGCCGCTTGTCGAGCCCCCGCACCTTCAAGATGATGTCGAGTGCCTGCTCCCAGGGCACCCCGTCCAGCCGCAGGGTGATGTTGCCCGACACCGAATCCGTGGTCACCAGATTGAGGTTGTTGAAATCCGCGATGAGCTGCAGCACGGTTCTCACCGGAATATCCTGGAAGTTGAGAGAGATGGGTTTGCCCTGATACAGCTTGCCGGCAGTCGCCGCGGTGCGCTTTTTCACCTCGACGATGAACATCTTGTCCGCCTGATCATAACGGTAGTCAAACTGCCCGTTGACCGAGAGTTCGAACAGGGTGTCGTTACCCCGGCGAAACACCTCAACCTGAGAGACAGGGGTCGCAAAATCCTGCACGTTGATCAGATTAAGCAAATCGTCCGGTACCCGGGTGCCGTGAAACTTGGCAAGCACCGTCTGACCACGGCTGCTGACGTCAACGGCGGCGGAGCTGTTGTCCAGCGTCACCAGAAATTCCCCCTGCCCGTCCTTGCCGCGCCGGAAGTCGACCCCCTTCACGGAATTGAAGTAGGCACCACTGGCCGCCGTCTGTGGTGATGGCAAGACAGGCTTGCTGGCCACGGGCGCTGCCACTGGAGCGCTCTGGCGAGCAAGCAGCTGACTGTTGATCAGGGCGGACGAGGCTGCCGGCTGGGTATTGATAAGTGCAGACGAGGTCGGCTGGGGGGCCACCAGCCCGGAGGATGCTGTGGTGGCTGGCAGCGGCATGGCTGCTTTTTCTCCCAGTGCCACCAACAACTTGTTGCCCTGCTGATGCACCTGATAGGGGGTCAGTTGATCGAGGGCGATCTTGATATCGAGACCTGCTCCCTTGCCCTCAACCTTGAGGTTGTCCACCCCTTGCTGCTTGATGGGCAACGGGTTCACGTTGAGCGCACCCACCGCCCCCGGCACATGCAGCAGCAGTTGGTTGGGTTCATAGGAGAGACGATCGGTAAATCCGCTGACCGGTTCACTGAAACTCAACTCCAGCAACAGCTGGTCCGCCATCAGCGGATTGACCTTGACCTCCTGCAGGGTTGCCACGGCCCAGGCCTGGCTCCATGCTCCGGCGCAAAACAGCAGGGTAACTCGGGCTACCATACCTATTGTTGTTTTCATCGCATCATCCCTGATTATCGTTTTGCTTCAAGATTGGCCATGCCCAGCTGAGTTTCTCGGGTCACCCAGCATCCTTTGCCATCCGGTATAGTCTCAATCAAATCCACATAGGTGTCAGTGATCCTGATCACCCGTCCCTGATCCAGTCCCATGTGTTGATTGAGACCCACCCGGATGGATTGACCATCAGGAGTCCTGATCAAGGCCCACAACTGTCCCTGCTTGCCAAGTGAGCCCTGCATGCTCAGGCTGGCCAATGAATAGCGCTCCAGTACTTCTTTCTCCCTGTTGGCCACGATCTGGGCGCAATCCGGCTTCACCTTGGCATCCACCTTGGCACTGCTGGTTTCAGGCTGGGGGGCGATGAAGGGGCTGCGCTGATCGCTGAGGTGATAAGCCATAGGGGAAAAGGGCTTGATTTCGGGAAGAGGCTCGATGGGTACTGGTTTTCTGGCCTTGGTTGCGGCCACATAGTTGTCCATGTCGTCCTGCCCACCGCAGGCGGTCAACAACAGGGCAGGCAACAGCACGCAGAGTAGCTTCATTTGGTCTGCCCCACGGTTTTGCCATTGTATTTGTAGGTTTTGGCCAGCATCGACATGGCAATCATGTCACCCTGCTCCTTGCCCTGTCCCGGCGTGAACGATTCCAGGATGACGATACGCGGCAAGGCCGCCATGTCGGCCGTGAACTTGCCTATCTCATGATAAGTGCCCACCACTTCGATTCGCATGGGCAGCTCGGTGGAGAACTCGTGTTTGATCTCGGGTTCCCAATTGATGCGATTCAATTTGAGCCCATTGTCGGTAGCAATGAAACTGATGTCATCCAGCAATCCGGCCACTTCGTGAGTATTCGGCAACTGCTTGAGCTGGGTATCAACCAACTGTTCGAGCTGCACCATCTGCGTCTTGTAGGCACCGAGGTTGGCAGCCAGCATCGCCTTGCTCTCGAACTGCGCCTTGAGCTCGGCCTCCTTGTTGGTCTCCTGGGTCAACAGGGTCAGTGAGTTGGCAATCACGTAGTAATAGATGGCTCCCCCCAGCAAGGCACAGAAGAACAGGATAAAAATCCCCTTGGCCAGCTTGGGCCAACTGGCAATGTTGTTGAGATCCAGTTCGTTGAGCTGTTGTAGATTCATTGCTGCCCCTTAGCCACATCGACCGTGGCACCTGCCGCACCCGCGACCTGGAACATCATGGAGAACTGGCTGAGCGAAACGGGCGCCACATCGGCCGCAAAAATCGTGCTGATCTGCGACTGCCCCAGCCAGCCGGAGCCGTCGATGCGACGCATCATGCTGGCTACCCTGCCATAGGCCTCGGTCTTGCCATTCACATCTATTTGGTTGTTCTGCAAGGCAAGCGTATTGAGGTAAACCCCGTTGGGAACCAGCGAAGGCAACTGGTTGAACAGGCGAACCGGCAGATTGCGGCGCATCTGCAGGTGTTCGATCAATTGCATGCGATCGATCAACTCCTTGCGTCGCTCCTTGAGCAGGCGGATCTCGCCAAGCTGGGCATCGAGGATGGTCATCTCCTGCAGCAAACGCTGGTTGCGTTGCTGCTGATGGCCTATCTGCTGCTCCACCAGCCAGTCGGCGGCAAAACCGAGGGAAGCCGTGATGGCCATGAAGATGCCCAGCATGACCCCGAATTGCTT
This sequence comes from Aeromonas sp. QDB39, assembly GCF_027707585.1. Taxonomy (NCBI): domain Bacteria; kingdom Pseudomonadati; phylum Pseudomonadota; class Gammaproteobacteria; order Aeromonadales; family Aeromonadaceae; genus Aeromonas; species Aeromonas sp. QDB39. The sequence goes on from NZ_JAPCIV010000015.1 coordinate 74,001, forward strand.
CTTCTGCCGCTGGGCCCTGGCCTCACGCCAGGGCAGGAGGTTTATATTTGACATGGCGTGAAGCTCCTCAATGCCAGACCCAACGCCGTCATGAACTTGGCACCGTGGACCGCTCCCTCTCCTTTCGGCTTGCCGAACAGGGCAAAGGGATCAGGATGCAATACCTCACAGTTCAACTCGCTGCCGACCTGGGCCGCCAGCCCGGGCAGCAGACTGCCACCGCCGGTGAGCACCAGTCTGGAAAGCTCTCTGTGCCCGGAAGAGCTGCAAAACAGCTGCACGTTCCGCCTGACTTGCTGCAGCAGAGCATTCATATGGGGCAGCAACACATCCAATTCGTGATCAACTGGCAGCTTGCCTTGCAACTTGGCCTGCTCGGCATCATCCAGCGACAGGTTGTAGAAAGAGGCCAGCGCCTGACTATATTGATCGCCACCGAAGTTTTGCAGACGTGAGTAGATAACTTCTCCCTTTACCAGTGCAGCAAAGGTCATGGCGCTCGCTCCGATGTCGATCACGCCGACCGGTTTCTCCCACTCCTGCAGCTCCGGCAAACAGGCAAGCACGGCACGGCCCAGTGCGTGGGCGCCCACATCCACCACCTTGGTGGTCATGTCGGCTTCCGCCAGCGCAGTCACCCGCCCGCTCACGCTCTCGGTGCGGGCCGCACTCAGCAACACTTCGCGGCGCTCCTGATCGTTTACCTTGCCCAGAATTTCAAAATCCAGGCTCACTTCATCAAGGGGAAAGGGAATAAGTTGCTCGGCCTCAAGCTGAACCTGATTCTCCAGCTCGTTTTCACCCAGCGCGGCATCCACCTGAATGACTTTGGTGATCACGTTGGAACCGGTGACGGCAGTCGCAACATACTGGCTGCTACCCGAGATGAGGCGCTTGAGAGCCTTGAGAGACTGGCTGACCCGTTCGATATCCTGCAACTGATAATCGACCAGAGTGCCTTTGGGAGTGGCAACTTCGGCCACCGATTCGAGATGGAGCTTGCCGGGACGACCGGTAATGGTCACGGCCTTGATGGTCTGGCTGCCAAAATCAATACCCGCCAGAGGAAGCAGAGAACCTTTGTTGAATAGCCCAAACATATACACATCCATGCGTTATTGGGTTTTAGGATTGATTGTAGGACAGCTAATCAGAAGATGATGACTTAACTCATCCTAAATGCTCTATCTATCAATGTCATAAAGTTTATGCCGAAAAGTGATACAACTCGCTTTCCGGCTGCCCCTCACCTCCCCTTGGTTATTGAGCCACAGAATGCTAACCTCCCGCCTCTTCTCGAGGAGCCGGGCAGCCGTCAGGAAAACCTCGAATTTCCAGAGGCAAAAGGGCTATACTCTGCGCCCGTTGGCTAATTTTAAGACGATTGGTAGTTCTTCCATGCTGAAATGGCTCGTACGCCTGTTTATTGTCATGATGCTGGGTGCTGTGCTGGGTGTTGCCAGCCTCATCGGTATCTACTTCTACATCAAGCCCCAGTTGCCGGATGTGACCGCGCTGCGCGACGTCAAGCTGGCCACCCCGATGAAGGTGTACAGCCGGGATGGGGAATTGATCTCCCAATTTGGCGAAATTCGTCGCATCCCGCTGCATCTGGATGAAATCCCCCAGTCGATGATCGATGCGGTACTTGCGACCGAAGATGCCCGTTTCTATGAGCACCCGGGGATTGACCCCATCGGCATCATTCGTGCAGCCACCGTCTGGGCTGTCTCCGGTCAGGCTCGCCAGGGTGCCAGTACCATCACCCAGCAGGTTGCCCGCAACTTCTTCCTGAGCAATGAAAAGACGCTGGTGCGCAAGATAAAAGAGGTCTTCTTGGCCTGGCGCATCGAGCAGAATCTCTCCAAGGACGAGATCCTGCAGCTCTATCTCAACAAGATCCCGCTCGGCTACCGGGCATTCGGGGTCGGTGCCGCCGCCCAGGTTTATTTTGGCAAGGAGGTCAAGGACCTGACGCTGGACGAGATCGCCATCATCGCCGGTCTGCCCAAGGCGCCGTCCATGCTGAACCCGATCCGCTCGCCGGAGCGTGCCTTTGCCCGTCGCAACGTGGTACTTGGCCGCATGCTGGAAACCGGCAAGATCACCCAGGCCCAGTTTGACGAAGCGTCCAAGATGCCGGTCAAGGCCCGCTATCACGGTGCCGAGATCACCCTGAATGCCCCTTATCTGGGGGAGATGGTGCGCCAGAAGATGGTGGAGCAGTTTGGTGAAGATGCCTACACCATGGGTCTGCACGTCTACACCACCGTCACCGCCAAGCGCCAGCGCGCCGCCCGGCTGGCCTTGCTCGACGGCGTGTTCGACTACGACACCCGCCATGGCTACAAGGGCGTGACCGCCCAGCTGTGGAAAGCGGGCGAATCCGATTGGGATTATGACAAGATCATGGCCCATCTGGCCAAGCAGCCCACCTATGAGCCGCTGATGGCCGCCGTCGTGACCAAGCTGGCTGACAAGAGTGCGACCATAGTACTGAAAAACGGCAAGCAGGCTGAGCTTGGCTGGAACGGCATCAAGTGGGCACGCGCCTTCATCACCGATGATCGCCAGGGCTTTGCGCCCCGCTCGGCCCGCGACATGCTGAAAGTGGGCGCCCAGATCTGGGTACGGGAAAAGGGTGAAGAGCTGCTGCTCTCCCAGATCCCCGAGGTCAACGCCGCTCTGGTGGCCATGAACCCGCAGGATGGTGCCATCGAGGCGCTGGTCGGCGGTTTCAGCTTTGAGCTCTCCAAGTTCAACCGGGTCGATCAGGCACGCCGCCAGATAGGCTCCAACATCAAGCCCTTCCTCTATGCCACCGCGCTGGAACAGGGCTACACCCTGGCCTCCCTCATCAACGATGCGCCGATCAACCAGTGGGACCCCTCCAAGGGCCCCATGTGGCAGCCCAAGAACTCCCCGGCCATCTATGAAGGCCCCACCTCCCTGCGCCTCGGCCTCGCCAAGTCGAAGAACGTGATGTCGGTGCGCCTGATGCGCGCCATCGGGCTGGATACCTACATCGACGGCCTTACCCGCTTCGGCTTTGCTCGCGATACCATCTCGCCCAACGAATCGCTGGCCCTGGGTGCTGCCGAGTTCACCCCGCTGGAAGTGGTGCGCGGCTACTCAGTCATGGCCAACGGCGGCTTCCAGGTCACCCCTTACTTCATCACCGAAGTCACCGACAGCTTCGGCGCGCCTCTCTATCAGGCCAACCCGGCCGCTGCCTGCCGTGATTGTGGCGTGCTGGCCGCCGCCGGTCTCGACAGTGCGGATGCCTATGCCAATACGGCGCCGGACTGGAAAGCCCAGTGCCCCATCGATCCGGTCGTTCCCGGCAACATGGCACCGCAGACCATCAGTGCCCAGAGCACCTTCCTGGTGACTGATACCCTGACCACCGCCATCTGGGGTGGCAATGGCTGGCGCGGTACCGGCTGGCGGGCAGCGCGCGACCTCAAGCGCCACGATATCTCCGGCAAGACCGGGACCACCAACGAATCCCGTGATGCCTGGTTCTCCGGCTATACCCCGAATCTGGTCGCCACCTCCTGGATCGGTTTTGACAACCACCAGCGTGGTCTGGGCCGGGCCGAATTTGGCGGTGGTGCCGCACAGCCCATCTGGATCGACTTCATGAAGACGGCGCTCAAGCAGGTGCCTGAGCGCAAGATGCCGGTACCGGAAGGGATCATCACGGTGCGGATCGATCGTGAGACCGGCCTGTTGACCAATCGGACCGACGGCAGCAGCACGGAAGAGTTCTTCAAGGAAGGCACCGAGCCGACCCGCTACGCGACACAGAGCTCGGATGGCAATCAGGTGTACGGCGGTGAGGGTTCGCCCACTGATGGCCCCGTCTCCACCGACGATATCTTCTAAACCACCGCAGAAGATAAAAAAACCGGCGCAATGCGCCGGTTTTCTTTTTTGTGTCCCTGCATTGAAGATGCGCAGTTAGCCAAGCAGGCTCTGCATCAAGCGCGAGATACGAGCGGCCAACTCGTTGAAGCAGGGACGGCGCACCGAGTAGTGGCGATAGAGCAGCGCTATGGTACGTCCAGGCACGGGGTCTATCACAGGTCGATAGCTGACGCCGCCCTCTTCGGCATTGGCAGGCACGGCGAGCCTGGGTACCAGCGTCATGCCGCTGCCGGCGGCCACCATGTTGCGCAACGTCTCCAAACTGGTGCCCTTGAAGCGCTGATCCTCGCCGATACCGGCGGCGAAGCAGAATCCCATCGCCTGATCCCGCAGACAGTGACCATCGGCCAGCATCAGCAACTTCTTGCCCTTGAGATTGCTGAGCGGCACCGCCTTGGCCTTGGCCTCCGGGTGCTGCTGGGGCACCGCCAGCCACATGGGTTCCTGATAGAGCGGGATCGAACCAAACCCGTCCATGCCCTCCAGCTCGGCCAGGATCAGGCAATCCAGCTCCCCCTCTTCCAGCCGCTTGAGCAACACCTGGGTCTGCTCTTCATAGAGGTAGAACTCCAGCTTGGGAAAGTGCTCGCGCAGATCCTGAATGATGTGAGGCAGCAGGTAGGGGCCGACGGTAGGAATGAAGCCGATGTGGATTTCACCGGACATGGGCTCGGCAAAGTGCTGGCCGATGCTCTTGAGCTCACGCACCTCTTTAAGCACCTTGCGGGCCTGCTGGGCCATGGCATCACCAGCCGGGGTAAACAACACCTTGCGCGAGGTACGCTCGATCAGGATCACCCCGAGTTCATCCTCCAGCTTGCGCAGCTGGCCGCTCAGGGTCGGCTGACTGACGAAGCAGCGCTCCGCCGCCTTGCGAAAGTGCTTCTCCTCTTCCAGCGCCACCAAATACTCGAGATCGCGAAGGTTCATACATCCAGAATCCTGCCAACCAATGGGGCCATTAGCATGCCCAAGAACGGCGGAGCGAACAAGGGATGGTACAAGAGGGAAAGTCGACAGGCCGATAAAACAAGGAGGGCCCGGATCCAGGATCCAGGATCCGGGCCCGCAGCAGCGAGCATCCAACCCGCCTTACACCCGGAAACGGCGTACCATCTCCTGCAACTGGGTCGCCAGGTGATTGAGGTCGTTACAGGCCTGTGCCATCTGGGTTGCACCGGCGGCCACTTCCTCGGAGGCATGACTGATATTGACCACGTTGCGGTTGAGCTCTTCACTCACCGCACCCTGCTCTTCGGTGGCGGTCGCAATCTGGATATTCATGTGGGAGATGCTCTCCACCGAGCCGCTGATCTCGGAGATGGATGCCCCCGCCTCCCGCGCCGTGCTCACGGTGGAATTCATCATGTCCTGGCTTTGCTGCATGGTGGTGCCGGCCTGCTCGGCCCGCTGCTGCAGTTCGGCGATGATGGTGTTGATCTGGGAGGTGGAATCTTGAGTCCGCTTCGCCAGGGTGCGCACCTCGTCGGCCACCACCGCAAAGCCGCGCCCCTGCTCGCCGGCCCGGGCCGCCTCGATGGCGGCGTTGAGCGCCAGCAGGTTGGTCTGCTCGGCGATCCCGCGGATCACCTCCAGCACCATGCCGATGTTGCGGCTGTCGTCGCCAAGCTGACGGATCACCACGGCGGTGCTCTCGATGGCGCCGGCAACCTGTTCAATACGTTTGATGGAGTCGTTGACGGTGCGAGCCCCCAGTTCGGCGGTGCTGCTGGCGGCACTGGCTGCGCTGGCGGCATCGCTGGTGTTGCGGGACACCTCCTGCACCGTGGCTTGCATCTCGTTCATGGCGGTGGCCAGCTGGTTCAGCTCGTGCTGCTGGCTGTTCATGTTGTTGGCGGACTGGCGCGCCACCGCGCTGATCTCTTCGGCTGCCGAGCTCAGTTGCACCACGGAGCCGGAGACTTCACTGACCAGGGTACGCAGGTTCTTCTGCATCTCGCCAAAGCCCTTGGCCAACTGCCCCAGCTCGTCGTTGTTGAACTGGCTGGCGTCAAGATGGGCCGCCAGATCGCCAGCAGAAACCTTGCGGGTCTGCTCCAGCAGCGCCATCACCGGATTGCGGATCTGGCCGGTCAGCAGCCAGGCCACCACCACCACGAACAGCACTGTGATGAGGCTCACCACGATACTCATGGTGCGCGAGCTGCTGTAAAGGTCGGCCACCGACTTCACCATGCCATCGGCAATCTCGTTGTTGATCTCACGCAGGCGGTAGGATTTGGTACCCACTTCTTCCAGGGCAATCCGGGTCTCGTTCTTGCGCAGGCTCTTCACTTTTTCCAGATCGCCGCTGGCAAAGGCGGCTACCAGCTGCTCGTGCACCGAGAAGTACTTGGCGCCAGCAGCCACCAGCTGTTCATAAGTCTGCTTCTCTTCATCGGTGCTGAAGGGCAACGAGCCGTACTTTTGCGCCGCCGCGTCAAACTCCTGCTTGGCCTTGTTGAAGGTGACGGTACGTTCGCTTACCTCCTGGGCATCCTTGTTGAGGCCGCCAATCACCTGCGCCAGTTCGGAGCGACGGGCATCGAGAATGGCCACGTGCATCTGGCTGGCATAGCGGGTCGACGGCAACAGGTTGCCCGAAATGGTGGCGGTATCGGCATAAAGACGGGACAGCTGAGTGATGGAGAACCACGCCAGCCCCACCACTAGCAGGGCCAATACGGCAAAACCGGCGCTCAACTTCTGACCTATAGACATATTTTTGAACATGATTGGTATCCTTGGCGGCTAGACGCAAGCCTGCGGAGCCGAGCTCCCAGGCTATCCCCATAGAGCATAGCGCGATGATCGCAAGCGGATGATTTTCAAACTGTCCGCTACTGAATATATCGTCTCGCCTGGGGATAGCATGAGCGCCGGACAGGTAGGAAAAATCTGCAACGAGCACCTCGGGCGCTGCACATCCGCCACCGGATACGACCTGCTGTTCGCTCAACGATTCATCATGAGCTGGATCTGGCGAGCAAACGCCTCTGGTTCACCCAGGAAGGAGGAGGCGGACAAGGGGGTGACTTTGTCGCCTTGCACCAATCCCAGGGTCGGGTAGCCCTGTCCGCCGAGAAGGCGCATCCAGCGCTGACTGTCGGCCAGATGGCTCGCCAGGTCGGCCTGCTGGTAGGCCTTCACAAAATCATCCGCGCCAATGTTCTGCTCCGCCGCCAGGCTGGTCAGATGATCGAGAGAACCGATCCAAATGCCATCGCAATAGTGGGATTGCTGGATGCGGTGCAACAGGCTCAGGCCGTTGCCACCCAGAGCCGTCACCGCCAGGATGGCGCGGATGGGCTGTTCCGAATCGAGCAGCAGACCATCGCGCAGCAGCAGCTCGTTGAAATAGCGCTCGCCGAAAGGCTGGCCGGTCAGCGCCTGGATCCGCTCGTCATGGGGACGGACGTAATCGCGCAGCGCCTGGCCCATCGCCTGCCTGCGCCCGCCAAGCCAGAGACCACCGGCGTGCAGCTCGATGCGCAGTTCCGGGATGGCAGCCGCAGCCTCCAACAGCGGAGCGGCGCCGTAGCACCAGCCACAGAGGGGGTCGTATACATAATGCAGAGTCGTTTCGTTCATGTGATTCACTCGTTCATTCGGCTAAAAAAACCGGGCCCTCGGGCCCGGTAAAAAAACACAGGGAAGTAGGCGTCAGGGGTTTACCACTTCATCTCGCCGGTGTTGACCTTGGCACCGATGGCCAGACCATCGTCGACCGGCAGGGACGGGTAAGCCTTCTTCAGTGCTTCAATCAGCTGGCCGGAGTTCTTGGCTTTGGCCAGCTCCTGCTCAAAGCGCTCTACGTAGTCACGGGTGAAGGTCACGGCGGCGCTGCCTTTGGGAGCAGTCCCCAGGAAGTGACCCGGCACCACGCGCTCGGGCTTCAGCGCCAGCAGATTGTTCAATGCCTTGACCCAGTTGCTGCGAGCAGCCTTGGTCTGGCTGTCAGCCATCCACACGTGCACGCCGCTGTAGACCGGTACGCCACCAAACGCCGTCTTGATGGACGGAGCCCACAGGTAGGCATTCGGGGTGTTCATCTCTTTGATCTCGATCTTCTCGCCATCCAGTGTCAGATGGCTGGCCGTCATCACTTGCGGCACGGTCAGGCTCTTCGGTGCCCCCTTGCCGAGGATGGGGCTCCAATAGCTCAGCTTGGCGTCCTTGGTCTGGTTGATATGGTCGACCACATGCTGGTCCGCCAGCACCTTGACGTCCGGGAAGGCTGCCTTGATGGGCTCCAGACCAAAGTAGAAGTCGGGGTCACCGGCACTGATATAGACGGTGGTCAGCTTCTTGCCGCTCTTCTTGATCATGTCCACCAGCGCCTGGCCGTTTTGTACGTCGAACTGGGCATCGATCAGAATCGCTTCTTTGTCGCCGGTCACCAGGGAGGAGGAGACCGGGAAGATTGCCTTCTCGCCCGGGTTGTAGACGGTCACGGTGAGCGGGGCGGCCATGGCGGCACCGCTCAGCAGGGTGGTGGCCAGGGTCAGGTTGCGGATCAGGGTGTTGTTCATCGGGTATTCCTCATCAAGTCATCAGGGGTTCATCAGATGGACACAGTTTATTGGATCAATTCCGGTACAAATACAGCATAATAAGCGCATCACTGTTGCATTAATCGAGCATATAGAGAGCCTAAAATGGATCGACTGACCGCATTGCGGGTCTTTGTCAGCGTAGTCGAACAGGGCAGCCTGAGCGGCGCCGGGGAGAAACTGGAGATGTCGCGCGCCATGGTGACGCGCTACCTGGCGGAGCTGGAGCAGTGGATGGGGGCACGGCTGCTGCACCGCACCACCCGCCGGCTGAGCCTGACCGGCCCTGGGGAAGAGGCGCTGAACCGGGCCCGTGCCATGCTGGCACTGGGGGAAGAGATGGAGCAGATCGCCGTGCGCGGCGACGAGGCCCCCAAGGGGCAACTGCGCATCACCAGCAGCTATTCACTCTCGGAAGCCTTGCTGGTAGGCGCCGCCAACGACTACCTGGCGCGCTATGCGGGCACCGCCATCGACATCCTGCTGCTGGACCGCACCGTCAATCTGGTAGAGGAGCGGATCGATCTCGCCGTTCGCATCACCAATGACCTCGACCCCAACCTGGTGGCCCGCCGGCTTGGCACCTGTCACTCCGTGGTCTGCGCCAGCCCGGCCTATCTGGCCAGACACCCGACCCCGCACAAGGTGCAGGATCTCGCCCTGCACAACTGCCTCACCTACACCTATTTCGGCAAGAGCCTGTGGGAATTTCAGGGACCGGACGGGCCCGAATCGGTGCCGGTGAGCGGCAACCTCAGCGCCAACATATCCAACCTGCTGCTGGAGGCGACGCTGGAGGGCGCCGGCATCAGCCTGCAGCCCCGCTACTCGGTCCAACCCCACCTCGACACCGGCACCCTGGTGCCGCTGCTGGCGCAGTGGCAGCCCAAGCGACTCGGCGTCTACGCCGTCTACGGCACCCGCAAGCAGATGTCACCGCTGCTACGCAGCTTCCTCGACTTTCTGGTGGAACGCATGGCCGTCGACCCCATGTGGCGAGAGTAGTGGCGGGAACAAGAGACAACGCAAACATGCGAAAGGGGCCAGCAGGCCCCTTTCGCGCATATGTCACACCAATTCGTTGGCGTCAGGCTTCGAAGCCGGTCAGCGGGGCTTCGGCAGGCGTCTCCTGCGTCACGTCCAGATAGATATCCCGGTAGGCCACATAGATGGAGTAGTTGAGCGCCGGGATCACCACCAGCAGACCCACCAGCATCAGCGCCGCGCCGAACAACATCAGGATGGCGGCAATCAACCCCCACCAGAGGAAGGGCCACATGTTGGTCAGGCAGCCTTTGAAACTCAGTTTGGCGGCCTGCAGGATCCCCACATCGTGGAAATAGATGAGGGCGGGAGCGAAGGTGATGGCCATCAGCACCGGGATCAGCAGTGCCAGCCCCAGCAGCAGACAGAGCAGCAGCCCCTGGGCCTGGGCCGCCGTCACTACCAGAGATTCGGGATCCTGGGTCAGCAGGGAGGTGAGCCCCCACATGGAGAGCAGGCCCAGGCAGATGAGGCCGATCAGGCTGAACAGGGCCAGCACCAGCAGCCCCCCCAGCATCAGCGGGGTCAGCTTGTGGCGAAAACCGGAGAAGAAGTCGGCGAAGCGCAGCGGGTTGCCTTCATAACCGTGACGGGCCACCGCCACCCAGCCGGCCCCCCAGACCATGTAAAGCAGCTGGGAGATGAGGCTGCCCGCCGGCAGACGCTCCAGCAGCAGGCCGACCGCAAACCAGATGAGGACCATGGCAACACTGACCCCCATCCCCTTGTTGAAGACATCGAAACCGGATCGCACCCAGACCCAGCCACGCCCGATGGGGTGACGAGCAGGTTCTGCGCGCAGGGGGAACAATCCATTCATAACATTTCCTCGGTTCAAAACGGCTGGTTGCCGATTCTAGAGCCATGGGCCGACCGACTCAATGGCGGGTCACCGCCGAGGCCGGTTTTGCACGTCATGGCTGCTTGTATCAGACGTTACGGTTATCATAAGAGACCCCTTTGCAAGGGGCATTCACTTATTCAAGAGAATCCAAGATGCGTACATCTCACCTGGCGCCAATTCTGCTGGCCTCCCTGTTGCTCAACCTCTGGCAGTGGCAGGCCGACCCTGTCAAACCTCAGCCGGGATCCGACACCGCCAGCCCCGCCAACAACCCGTCGCAATGCGATTCGGCCACCAGCCAGAGCAGCGGCCAGAGCACCGGGCAGAGCCTGCTGGCCAAGCTGCCCGGCAAGGGAAGCCAGAGCGAGCCCGCCCCCGCCCAGGAGGTGCTGCCTCCCAACCCCGAGCTGGAAGCCGCCATCAGCCAGTGGAGCCAGTCGAGCGAAGGATCCGTGCTGATCGAGCGGCTCTATGACGCCGAACAGGGCAGCCAGCTCACCACCGTCTTCGACCGGCTCGACATAGTGGAAGACGTGCGCGGCCAGGTCCAGGAGCAACTGCGCGAGCTCTATCGCCTCGGTTTCGACCATCCCGATGCCTACGAGCAGGAGAGCCAGCGCATCTGGGGCAACCTCAGCAACCTGCTGGGGGAGGATACCCGCACCCGGCTCGAACAGGAGATCTACTCGGGCGATACCAACCGCCTGCTGGAGATCCAGGGTCGCCTGGCCGAGCACGGCGAACTGCTGGCACCGGCCCAGCGCCAATCCCTGACGCGTCTGCTGAGCGAGGCGAACCAGCAGCTGGCCCAGCAAGAGAGCGGTGATGCCGGCACCTATCTGGAGAACCAGCGCGCCTATACCCAGCGGGTACTGGAGAGCAGTCGCAGCTTCCTCAATCCGGATCAGCTCAAGGTGGTACAAGACATGCTGGAGCTGGACCTGGTGCGCCAGGAGGTGTCGGTCCAGATGGAAGCCATCTACCAGCGCTTCCAGCCAGCGTCCTGATTTCGTTACCGTTTCGTTTTAGTCAACCCAGCCTGGAATCATCATGAGAGTCGTTTGTTGTCTATTGTTGCTGCTGGCCAGCCAGTCCGCCCTCGCCGAGGGCTTCATCAGTCGCCTGCTCAACCACCCGGTGCCGGGGGGCGTCGCCGTGGTGGCGCTGGGCAGCGAGGCGCAGGCCCCGACCGCCCGCTATCAGGGCAAGCCGGTGCTGGTGGTGCGTGAAGAGGGCAAGCGCTGGATTGCCATCGTCGGCATCCCCCTCAAGAGCCAGCCCGGCCCGCACCAGTTGCAGGTGAGCGATGGCCGCACCCTCGGCTTCACGGTCGGCACCAAGCACTACAGGGAGCAGCACATCAAGCTCAAGAACAGCCGTCAGGTCAACCCGCTGGCCGAAGACATGACCCGCATCAACCGCGAACTGGCGGAACAGACCCGCGCCTACCAGACCTTCAGCCCGGCTCAGCCGAGCAACCTGCTGTTCGACAAGCCGGTGGACGGGCCGCTCTCCAGCCCATTCGGGCTGCGCCGCTTCTTCAACGGCGAGGAGCGCAACCCCCACTCCGGTCTCGACTTCGCGGTCGGTGCCGGCACTCCCATCAAGTCGCCGGCAGCGGGCAAAGTCATCCTGATCGGCAACTACTTCTTCAACGGCAATACGGTGTTCGTCAATCACGGTCAGGGTCTCATCAGCATGTTCTGCCACATGTCGAAGGTTGACGTGAAACTGGGCCAGAGCCTGCCCCGCGGCGGCATCGTCGGCCGGGTCGGCGCCACCGGCCGTGCCACCGGTCCCCACATGCACTGGAATGTCAGTCTCAACGACGCCCGTGTCGACCCCGCCATCTTCATCGGCGCCTTCAAGCCCTGAGGTCGGTGACCTGTCAGGGGCGCTCAAAACGAAAAAGGCAGCCTAGGCTGCCTTTTTGATGGCCGAATGACCACATATCAGGCGGCGGTGTGCTGGCGCGCCTCCTTGCCCATGGCTCGCCACATCACCAGGACCAGCAGGGTGCTGCAGGTGGGCAATGCCAGCCAGACGCCGGATACCCCCCACAGGGAAGAGAAGCCCCACAGAAAGCCGCCAATCAGCACCAGCTTGCCGCCGGTGAGCAGGGAGGCGATGCGGGCCCGGTTGATGGCCTGGAAGTAGGTGGCCCCCACCAGCAGCAGACCTTCCATCGGCAAGCCCCAGAAGTAGAGCCAGATGCCGAGGCTGGCCACCGGCAAGAGGGCCGCGTTGTCCCCGGCAAACAGGTAGACCACCCCCTCCGGCCACAGATAGAGCGGCAGCATGCCGCACAGGGCCACCAGCAGCGTCACCCCCAGCGCCAGGTTGCGCACCCGCAGCACCCGCGCCCAGTTGCCCGCCCCGGCGTTGAAGCTGGCGATGGGCTGGATGCCCATGGCGATCCCCTCGAAGATGAGATAGAAGAAGGCCTCGCTGTAGCTGATGACGCCGTAGGCCGCCACGTGCAGCGAGGTGCCCACCGCCAGCAGCGCCTTGTTGTGCAGTGCCAGCACCACCGACAGGTAGAGGTACATCAGAAAGCTCGACACCCCGAGTCGCAGCGTCTCCCCCATCAACCGCCAGTCGGGTCGCAGGGTGTCCCAGCCAATGCGCAGCTGGCTGCGCGGGGTGAAGAAGTGCCACAGACAGAGGCCGCCGGTCACCGCCTGGGAGAGCATGGTTGCAATGGCGGCACCCGCCAGCCCCCAAGGGATCACCGCCATCAGCAGGTAATCGAGCAGCACGTTGAGCACGCCGCCCCCCACCAGGATCCAGGTGGTGAGGCCGGGTCGCCCGTCGTTGCGCAGCAGGGCGGTAAACGCCATGGAGAGCACCGCAAACACTCCGAGCCAGGCATACCACTGCAGATAGGCGAAGCCGGCGTCAAAGATCACCCCTTCCGCCCCCATCCAGATCAGCATGGCCTCACCGTAACGAATGCCGATGAAGGCGAGCAACCCAGAAGCGATGAGTACCATCACCAGCGCATTGCCGACGATGTGACGGGCCCTCGCCTGCTCCCCCTTGCCCAGATAAAACGAGGCGAGCGCCGAGGAGCCCATGCCGATCAACGCCCCCACCGCATAGAGCACGGCGCAGATGGGGTACGCCAGCATCATGCCGGCCAGCCCGTCCTGACCCAGAATATGGCCGACGAAGATGCCGTCTATGGTGACATAGATGCCGGTGACCAGCATGGCGGCCACGGTCGGGGTGACGTAGCGCCAGAACAGGCGGGAAAGAGGGGCCGTGCCCAGATCGACTGCGGACATAAAATGCTCAACGGAGGGAAAAACGGCCAGAATGATAGCCAAAGCGGGCCGGGAACGCCCGTTATTTATGTTACAAATCATTAATATGGAAAACTTTACCCGCCCCGGTCCCTGCTTTAGGCTAGGGCGACCTCACCTGAACGGAAACGTGCGCCATGTTGCAACGCCTGCTCTGCCTGCTGCTCTCTCTTACTCTCCTCACTCCCCTTGCCCAGGCCGATGACGCCATCACCCAGGTGGAAGAGCTGCTGCAGAGCGTGCCCAAGACCGACACCCCGGAAAACCAGAAGTTGCGGGAAAGTTACCAGCAGGCGCTGCAGTTTGCCCGGGAGGCCCAGCGTTATCGCGAGCAGGGCAAGGCCTATCAGCAGATCCTCATCGACTATCCCAAGGAGTCGGCCCGCCTCAAGGAGAGCCTGCACAACTACCAGCCCCAGCCTCGCCCGGCCCTCTCCTCCCTGAAGGAGGAGGCGCTGCGCCAGGCCATCGGCCTGAGCAGCAACCGCCAGCTCAACCTGCGCAAGGAGCGCCAGGGGGTGATGGACAGCCTCAACCAGCTGGAGAGCACCGGCCAGGAGTATCACCTGCGGGTCGACGAGCTGCGCAAGCAGTTGCAGCAGACCCGCGCCCTGCTCGACCGGCTCAGCTTCAGCAGTGAATCGGATCGCCTGCAGGATGCCCAGCAGCTGGTCACCCGCCTCAAGGAGCAGAGCCTGTCGGACCGGATCCAGATGCTGGAGCTGGAGCAGCTCTCCGCCCAGCAGCGCAACGATCTCGGCAAGCTCAGGCTGCAGGAGCTCAACCTCGCCATCACCGACGAGGATGAGTGGCAGACCAGCCTGCTCAACCAGCAGAACCAGCTGCGCCGCGACAAGACCGAGCAGGCGCTGGCGGAGAGCGAGCGGCTGCGCAAGCAGCTCACCTCCGACATGCCGTTGCTGCTGGAGCAGCAACAGCAGAACCAGGCGCTCTCCATCCAGCTCGGCGCGCTGGAGGATCAGATAGAGCGGGTACAGGATGAGCAGCGGGTGATCGACAAGAACCTGTCGAGCCTGAACGACCTGGTCAACTCGGTGCGGGAGCAATTGGAGTGGCTGCAGATCAGCAACGCCTACGGCGAGAACCTGCGCAGCAAACTCTCGGATCTGCCCGCCTACTTCCCTCTCGACAAGCTGGAGTCGGCCATCGTCAACGCCCGCATGGCCAAGTACCAGTACGAGACCGAGCAGGACGCACTCAAGGACCCGCGCCAGATGCGCGATCAGCTGCTGGCCACCGACGAGGTAGCCCTCGATCGCGCCCAGCAGGCGGTGCTCGACAATCTGCTCAAGGCCCGTCGCCAGCTGCTGACCCGGCTCAACGACGCCTCCGACAGCCTCATTCAGGAGCAGACCCGGCTCAAGCTGCTCTACAGCCGCCAGAACAGCAAGATCGACGAGATCCGCGAGCTCAGCGCCAGCCACCTGTTCTGGATGCCGGACGTGCGCCCACTCACCCCGGCCGTGCTGCTCGGGGTGCCGGCGGCCCTCGGCCTCGCCCTCAACCCGGTCAACTGGCTGCAACTGCCCCAGGCCATCGCCGAGAACAACCCCATCACCCTCACCTTCGCCGGCATCGGCATCCTGGTGCTGGCCTGGTGCTGGTTCAAACTGGCTCGCCACCTGACCCACTACAGCCAGCACATAGCGCCCCGCATCGGCAAGGTGACCCAGGACAAGTTCAGCCTCACCAGCCGGCTGCTGATGCGCTCTCTGCTGGCCTCCCTGCCACTGCCGGCCATGGTGCTGATGGTGCGCGGCCTGCTCGACGGCGCCTGGCAATATCCGTTCGCGGTGGCGGTGGCCCGTGGCCTCGGCGAGATCTGGTTCCTGCTGCTGGCACTCTTGATGGCCCGTCACCTGACGCTGGAGAAGGGGATCCTGATCCTCCATTTCCGCTGGCAGAAGGAGCGGGTGCAGAAGGTGTGGAGCCAGTTCCGCACCCTCTTGCTGGTGATCATCCCGAGCTTCTTTGTGCAGGGCATGGCCAACAGCTATCAGGAACACGCCTTTTACGACTCCCTCGGCCGGCTGGCCTTCATCGTCGGCGCCCTCTGGCTGCTGCTGTTCTTCGCCCGCCTCAACCGGGAGCGGCTGCCGCTCACCTGGGGCCAGGCCGACATGACCAAGCCGCACCTGCTGCACCACTTCATCTGGAACAGCCTGATGCTGGCCCCCTTGCTGGCGGTGATCGGCTCCCTGCTCGGCTACTTCTATACCTCCCGCATCCTGCTGCGCCAGCTGGAGCTGAGCCTGCTGATGGGGCTGGGCTGCCTGCTCGTCTACTATCTGGCGCACCGCTGGATGCTGATCCAGCGCCGTCGCCTCGCCTTCGAGCGGGCCAAGAGCAAACGGGCCGAGATCCTGGCCCAGCGCGGCCGGGAAGAGGGGCATGACGAGCTCAGCTCCGAGATCCCGGACGTGGTGGAAGATACCGAGCTGGATCTGGATACCATCAGCGCCCAGTCGCTCGGGCTGGTGCGCACCCTGCTGATGCTGGGCTTCACCATGCTGGTGGTAGTGCAGTGGTCCGAACTCAACTCGGCGTTCAGCTTCCTGCGCAGCATCGAGGTGTGGCAGGTGAGCAGCAAGATTGGCGGCATCGAACAGCTCTCCGCCATCACCTTGCAGGATCTGATGCTGACGGTGTTTACCTTCATCCTGACCGTGGTCACCGCCCGCAACCTGCCGGGCCTGATGGAGCTGACCCTGCTCCAGCACCTGAGCCTCTCCCCCGGCACCGGCTTTGCCATCACCACGGTGACCAAGTACATAGTGCTGGTGGTAGGGGCGCTGACCGGCTTCTCCATCCTCGGCATCGACTGGTCCAAGGCGCAGTGGATGGTGGCGGCCCTCTCCCTGGGCCTGGGTTTCGGACTGCAGGAAATCTTCGCCAACTTCGTGTCGGGCCTCATCATCCTGTTCGAGAAACCGATCCGGCTCGGCGACACCGTCACCATTCGCGAGCTGACCGGCACCGTCACCAAGATCAAGACCCGCGCCACCACCATAGTGGATTGGGACAGGAAGGAGATCATCGTCCCCAACAAGGCCTTCATTACCGAGCAGTTCATCAACTGGTCGCTGTCAGACGCCATCACCAGGGTGCGGCTGCGCATCCGCATCGGCCTGACCCAGGAGCCCAGAAAGATACAGACCATTCTGGAAGAGTCGATCCGGGCCTCGACCCTGGTGCTGGAGACCCCCTCCCCCGAGGTGTTCCTGATCGAATTTACCGACTCGGCGCTGATCTACGAGATCCGGCTCTATGTGAACAGCATGGATCACCGCATGCCCATCACCCACGAGGTCCACTCGCTGGTACTGGAGAAATTGCAGCAACAGGGGCTGGGGCTGCCGCACCAGCAGATCGACATTCGTCTGAGCCGGGCCTGAGCAGGCACCACAGGAGTACATCATGCAGATCATTGCCCATCGCGGCGCCAGCGGACTGGCGCCGGAAAATACCCTCAAGGCCATCCGGCTGGCACTGGCGCTGGGCGCCGGGGCCATCGAGATCGACGTACAGCTGGCCGACGGCGAGTTGTGGGTGTTCCACGACCGGCGGCTGGAGCGCTGCACCGACGGCAGCGGCGCGTTGACGGCCCAGTCGCACGCCTATCTGGCGAGCCTGAATGCCGGTGAGGGAGAAGGGATCCCGACCCTGTGGCAGGTGATGGAGGCGGTTGCCGGCCAGGCCGAGCTGCATATCGAGCTGAAAGGAGCACAAACAGCCGACGAGGTGGCCCGACTGACCCGGCGTGCCGAGGCCGAGCTTGGTTTCGCGCCCACGCAGTGGGTCGTCTCCTCCTTCCATCACCCGGAGCTCGCCCGCTTTGCCGCCCTGCGCCCCGACATCCGGCTGGGGGCACTGACTTCCACCATTCCCCTCACCCTCGCCAAGTTTGCAGCCGAGCTGGGGGCCTGGTCGCTCAACTGCGATGTGGATTTTGTCGATCAGGTTCTGGTGCAGGATGCCCACAAGCGCGGGCTCAAGGTGCTGGTCTATACGGTCGATGAACCCGCCGATCAGGCGATGCTGGCCGCCATCGGCGTCGATGGCATCTTTACCAACCGGCCGGACCGCTTCCTGCCACCGACCAAAAACGGACTCATTGTGCCAGGGGGAGATCGATAACCGCTGATTTAAGCTATAAATTTAAAGGCGCACCGGGATACAAAAAGTTCTACTTTGGCCGATACAGTGTTGGCCCATAACAATAAAACCACACATCGCAGACTGACGCTCACAAGGATGTAAACATGAACTTATCCATCAAGAACAAGCTTGTCCTCGCCATCGGGGTCATTATCCTGGTCATCACCGGCCTGCAGGTCTGGTACAACACCACCCAACTGAGAAGCGAAACCCAGCGCCTGATCTGGAGCTTCATCGACGACAGCTCGGCTGCCAATGTGAAAGGCATCTCCCGCTGGCTGGACGCCCGCATCAGCATGGTCACCTCCACCAAGGAGGCCTTCGCCAAGGAGGACGAACCCATCAGCCATCTGGCCCAATCCATGAATGCCGGCAACTTTGACCTAGTCTACGTCGGCACCAAGGATGGCAAGATGATCCAGAGCAAGCCGACCGACCTGCCGGCCGGCTATGACCCTCGTCAGCGCCCCTGGTACAAGGACGCCATGGCCGCCGGCAAGCTGGTCATCACGGCCCCCTACGCCGACATCACCACCGGCCAGCTGATCATCACCATCGCCGAGCCCTTCACCCGGGGCAATACCCAGGGGGTCATCGCCGGTGACGTCTCCATCGACGCCCTGGTGCGCGATGTGCTGGCCATCAACTCGGAAGGGACCTACGCCATCCTGGTGGACAGCAATGGCACCATCATTGCCCACCCGGACAAGGATCTGACCCTCAAACAGGCGACCGCCATCTCCCCCGAGCTGACCGCCGCCAAGGTCAACGAGCTGGCCCATGACAACACCATCTCCGAGATGGATATCAGCGGCAAACCCAGCGTGTTCGACCTGACCGAGATCCCCAACACCAACTGGTATTTCGGCATAGTGGTGGATGAAGCAGTCGCCTATCAGTCCGTTTCCCGCATGGTGACCTCCGCCCTGCTGCAAGGTCTGCTCACCATCCTTATCGTCGCCGGCTTCTCCTATGTCGCCATCAACGGCTCGCTGGCCCCGCTGAAAACCCTGGGCGAAGCGATTGCCGATCTCTCCCGCGGCAACGGTGACCTGACCCGCCGCGTCAAGATCGAGCGTGAAGACGAAGTGGGTATCGTCGCCAAGCACGTCAACACCTTCATCGACCGGATCCACGTGATGGTGCAGGACATCTCCAACTCCTCCGGCCAACTGAACCAGCAAGCCAAGTCGTCCCACAACATGGCGGAAAAATCGAGCCAGGGTCTGGCTCGCCAGCAAAACGAGATCTCCCAGATCGCCACCGCGGTGCACGAGATGTCCGCCACGGCTGTAGAAGTAGCCAGCAACGCCGAGCAGACCGCCGATGCGGCCCGCAGCTCTTCCAGCAGCTGCGAGCACGGCAAACAGGTGATCGCCCGCAACCAGCGCTCCATTACGGATCTGGCCACTCAGGTCAAGCAGGCTTCCGGCATCATTCAGGAATTGGAAAAGAACGCCCAGGAGATCAACACCATCCTCTCCACCATTCAGGGCATCGCCGAGCAGACCAACCTGCTGGCGCTGAACGCCGCCATCGAAGCGGCCCGGGCCGGTGAACAGGGTCGCGGCTTTGCGGTGGTGGCCGACGAGGTGCGGGTGCTGTCCCAGCGTACCCACAGCTCCACCGTCGAGATCCGCAGCATGATCGAAACCCTGCAGCGCAACACCCAGGGTGCCGTCAGCACCATGCACGAGGGTCAGTTGCTGGCCCAGAACAGCGTGGAAGATGCCAACGATGCCACCCAGGCACTGGAGCAGATCACCGCCTCCATCAACCAGATCTCCGACATGGCCACCCAGATCTCCAGCGCCGCCGAGGAGCAACGGGCGGTGACCGACGAGGTCAGCCGCAACATCCAGGCGGTCAAGGATGTCTCGGACGAGCTGGCGGTCGATGCCGACAGTTCGCGCCATCTGTCTGAACAACTTAAAAATATTTCAGGTGAACTGAGCAATCAGGTTGGCATGTTCCGGATCTGATCAACCGAAATCAAAGGGGCCACTCAGGCCCCTTTTTTTATGAAAAAATGCTTTTGTTTCAATAGTTATTACCACATCAACCATCAGGACTATGGGGATGAAAATCCCCATACGAAGCGCTATCTCGTCATAAAGCAACGCATCAAGGTCGACATTCGGATTAGTTTTTTGAACTCAAGCACAGTATTGTTCTATCCGTGAATAATTCTTATTAAATATTTTTGATAAAAAACTTAAAAACTTTATGGGTAATACCTAAAAAGAGAGGTGTTTCTCATTTTTTTGAAAGAAAACTACGTATAATCCTGAGCTTAAAATAACCATAGCAATGACAGCGGCTGATACCGATAACTGAAGGATGGCGATAATTACGGCGTTTTCATCCAAGGAATGGGGTGATTTTGATAAAAGTCACCATTGCCAAGCACTAAAACAAACCAGTTTGACTTGCATCAAGCCTGAATTTTTTTCATAGAGCAAAATCGTGCCCAGCAAATCTATCCCTAAGGAGGCAGATGTGGATATTATCAAGACCGATGTCGCCATCATCGGTGCTGGTGGCGGTGGCCTGCGTGCCGCAATCGCCATAGCAGAAGCCCACCCGGAGCTGGAGATCGCCCTGATCTCCAAGGTCTACCCGATGCGCAGCCACACAGTGGCCGCAGAAGGCGGTGCCGCCGGTGTCGTCCGTGATGATGACTCCCTCGAAAACCACTTCAACGACACCGTATCCGGTGGCGACTGGTTGTGTGAGCAGGACGTGGTCGACTACTTCGTCAACAATGCCACCAACGAGATGATCCAGCTGGAGCACTGGGGTTGCCCCTGGAGCCGCAAGCCGGACGGCAAGGCCAACGTGCGTCGTTTCGGCGGGATGAAGATCCCCCGCACCTGGTTCGCGGCAGACAAATCCGGTTTCCACATTCTGCACACCCTGTTCCAGACCTCCATCAAGTACCCGACCATCAAGCGCTTTGACGAGCACTTCTGCATGGATCTCATCGTGGAAGATGGCCGCGTCCAGGGCGTATTGACCTTCGACATCCAGAACGGCATCACCCGCTTCATCCAGGCCAAATCCGTCATTCTGGCCACCGGTGGCGCCGGCCGTGTCTATCGCTACAACACCAACGGCGGCATCGTCACCGGTGACGGCATGGCGCTGGCCTACCGCCACGGCGTGCCGCTGCGCGACATGGAATTCGTGCAGTACCACCCGACCGGCCTGCCGGGTACCGGCATCCTGATGACCGAAGGCTGTCGTGGTGAAGGCGGCATCCTGCTCAACAAGGATGGCTACCGCTACCTGCAAGACTACGGTCTGGGCCCGGAAACCCCGGTCGGCCAGCCGAAGAACAAGCACATGGAGCTGGGCCCGCGCGACCGTCTCTCCCAGGCCTTCTGGCAGGAGCAGCAGAAAGGCCGCGTGATCCAGGGCCCGATGGGCGATGTGGTTCACCTCGACCTGCGCCACCTCGGCGAGAAGTACCTCAAAGAGCGTCTGCCCTTCATCTGCGAACTGGCCAAGGCCTACGTGGGTGTGGATCCAGTGAAGGAGCCGATCCCGGTACGTCCGACTGCCCACTACACCATGGGCGGCATCGAGACCAACGGTCAGTGCGCCACCCGCATGCCGGGTCTGTACGCCCTGGGCGAGTGTGCCTCCGTCGGTCTGCACGGCGCCAACCGTCTGGGTTCCAACTCCCTGTCCGAGATCGTGGTATTCGGCAAGGTAGCCGGCGAGCACGCCGGTGAGTTTGCCAAGACCCAGCAACACGGCAACACCCAGGCGCTGGCCGCCAAGGCCGAGGCGCTGATCAAGCAGCACCTCTCCCTGCTCGATATCGACGGCACCGAAAACCCGGCCGATATCCGCAACGAGTTGGGCATGTCCATGGAAGCCGGGGTCGGTATCTACCGTACCGAAGAGCTGATGCAGGGCACCATCGACAAGATCAACGAGCTGAAAGCCCGTTACAAGAAGATCAAGATCAACGACAAGTCCTCGGTCTTCAACACCGACCTGCTGTACGCCATCGAACTGGGCTACATGCTGGACGTGGCCGAAGCCATGGCGCACTCCGCCCTCAACCGGAAAGAGTCCCGCGGTTCCCACCAGCGTCTGGACGGTTACGAAGAGCGTGATGACGTGAACTTCCTCAAGCACACTCTCTCCTTCTACAACGGCGAAGGGGCCCCGACCATCGATTACTCCGATGTGAAGATCACTAAATCCCAACCGGCGAAACGCGTATACGGTTCCGAGGGTGAGAAACAAGACGAGGCTAAGAAGAATGGCTGAGATGATCGAAATTGAAATCCTGCGCTACCGTCCCGAGCAGGATAACGAGCCCTGGATGCAGACCTTCCAGGTGCCCTACCTCAAAGAGATGTCCCTGCTGGATGCGCTGCAATACATCAAGGATCATCTGGACTCTACCCTGAGCTTCCGCTGGTCCTGCCGGATGGCGATCTGCGGCTCCTGCGGCATGATGGTCAACGGTATTCCCAAGCTGGGCTGCAAGACCTTCCTGCGCGACTACCTGCCGGGCAAGATGACCATAGAGCCGCTCAACAACTTTCCGATCGAGCGCGATCTGGTGGTCGACATGTCCGACTTCATCGAGAAGCTGGAGAGCATCAAGCCGTACATCATCCCGGCCGAGCCGCGCAGCCTGTGCGACGGCGAGTATACCCAGACCCCGGCTGACATGGCGAAGTATCACCAGTTCTCCATGTGCATCAACTGCGGTCTGTGCTATGCGGCCTGCCCGCAATATGGCATCAACAAGAAGTTCACCGGTCCGGCAGCACTGGCGCTGGCCTATCGCTACAACGCCGACAACCGCGACAGCGCGTCCAGAGAGCGGATGAAGATCATCAGCCAGGACGAGGGCGTCTGGGGTTGTACCTTCGTGGGCTACTGCTCCGAAGTGTGCCCGAAAGGCGTGGATCCGGCGGCGGCCATCCAGCTTGGCAAGGTCGAGAGCGCCAAGGACTACATGATCGCCATGTTCAAGCCAGATTGAGATCAGGAATGAGACCATGAACAACACCAATAGCAAACGTAAGCCTTACGTCCGCGAAATGAAGAAAGACTGGTGGCTGAAGAATGCCTTCTACACCGGTTACATGATCCGCGAAGGCACCAGCATCTTCGTCTCCATCTACGCCGTCGTGCTGATGTGGGGTCTGTTGCGGCTGGTACAGGGTCAAGAGGCGTTCAACGGCTGGCTGGAATCTCTGCAAAGCCCGATCGCCATCCTGTTCCATGTCATCGCCCTGGCAGCCTGCCTGTTCCACGCCAAGACCTGGTTCGCACTGGCCCCGAAAGCCATGCGCATCTTCCGTGGCGAAGACCTGGTACCGGAGAAGCCGATCGTCATCGCCCAGTATGTGGCGCTGGCGGTGGTATCCCTGCTTGTCCTGATCATCGTGGCCTGAGGAGAAAACCATGAGACGTTCTGACGAACCCAGTTATTGGTGCCTGTTTGGTGCCGGGCTGTCACTCAGAAACGTCGGCCACGATCTCTCAATCATGATTTGAGGAAAAAATATGAGACGTTCTGACGAGCCTATATATTGGGGACTGTTTGGTGCCGGTGGCATGGTGGTTGCCATGCTGCTGCCGGTCATTGTCCTCATCACCGGTCTGCTGGTGCCCATGGGCATCATGGACGTGGAGACCATGAGCTACGAACGCGCACTCGAGTTCGCCAGCTCCTGGTGGGGTGCCTGCATCCTGCTGGTGATCATCGCCCTGCCCATCTGGCACGGCATGCACCGCATCTACCACGGCCTGCATGATCTGGGGATCCACACCACCAAGCTGCACCACTATGTGTTCTATGGCTTCGCCTTCCTGGTGTCCGCCATCACTCTGGGTCTGCTGATGGTACTGGTATTCCAGTAAGCGCATCCTGACGCAATGACAAACCGGGCCAAGTGCCCGGTTTTTTTATGGCCCCTCGGCGGCTCAGACCGCAGCCCGATAGCGGGCATACTCCCTGGATGTACCAAGGCACTCAGCAACGTTCAATGCCAACTGTCAGCTCCATCACCAGAGCGTCGGCGCCAGCTCACGGCCGTTTTCCGCGTAGTAGAGCGACGGCAGAAACTGCGCCAGATAGCTGAACTCGCTGTAGCAGTGGCGCATCAGGTTGAAGCCTACCTCGTCCGGCACCTCGTCAAACGGATTGGCGCAGGCCTTGCCCAGCAGGAAGCGGCTGCGCAGCACACAGCCATAGGAAGTATCGCGCGCCAGGTGCAGCATCTCGCCATCCAGCGGCGCCCCCTGCTCATCCAGCGCCACCTCGTCGCCAAAGCCGATACGGGCGCAGATGGCGGCAGAAAGAGCCTGCGTCTCCCGCGCCTCCTGCAGCGCCTGCGACGCGAACACCTCTTCGGCGCCATGAAACTTGAGGCGGGCCGCCACCGGTGGCAGCTCGGCAAGCCACTCCACCGCCGCTATGCTGGCCCCCACGTAGCGCTCCCCTTTTTTCCAGTGATGATCCCAGCCCCGGTGCTCGACGTGGTCGTGCGGGTGCCACCACCTGATGTGCTGGGTCGTTTCGAAGAAGGTGAACCACCAATCTAGCATGCGCCCCTTGCAGCCGTGCAGATCGGTGCGGATGGCGACCGTCAGCAGGCCGTCGGTGCTGCGAGTCAGGCCCATTTCCAGGCGCAGCGGCTGCGGCCTGAGCAACTCGTTGATGTCATTGACGCCCCAGGGGGCAAACAACGGGGAAGTATCCATGATGAGACTCCAATAAATTAGGAAACGAATTTCGTTTCTTAATTTAAGCTATGCCTGTATGCTGGGTCTGTCAATGCTTTCCAGGAGCCCATCATGTCACAGCAAACCGATGAAGAGACACGCTCACGAGGCCGCCCGCTCACCCCGGAAGCTGACCTGCGCGCCGCCCTGGCCGAGGCGACGCTGACCTTGTTGCTCAAAGGGGGCTACGGCGCCGCGACCGTGGATGCGGTGGCCAAACAGGCGGGGGTCGCCAAGAAGACCCTCTACCGCTTTGCCGCCAACCGCGACGAGCTGGTGGCGCAGGCGGTGCGCAGCTGGACCGATGCCTTTCAACCGGCATTCGAGCAGGATGCAACCCACCCTGCGGCACTGGGGGAGATGCTGGAACAGGGCTTGCAGGCCATTGCCAGCCAGGTGTTGAGCGCGCAGGCGGTCGGCATGTTCCGGCTGCTGCAGCATGAATTCGCGGGGCGCGATGCCCTGCTGGCGGCCTATCAGGAGAACGGCATTGCCCGCGGCAGGGCGACCCTGGCAGCGTGGTTGCAGCGCCAGCAACAACTGGGCTGGCTGCGCGAGCTGGACACCGCCCAAACCAGCGATCTGCTGCTGGCGATGACCATGGCGGAGCCGCTGCGCCAGATGGCGCTCGGCTTGCTGGCGCCGGGCAGCGACATCCGCGCGCGCATCGCCGCCGCCGTAGCCCTGGTCCTACCCGGTCTGGTGCGAGAGTAAAGCCCCCTTGGCAAGGAGGCTGCGCCACGGCAACAGGCGAGATGACATCCGAGCGCGGAACCCGCCAAAGAGCCACCGCCAGCCAGCCCCATCACCGCCATAAAAAAACCGGACGCCAGGCCCGGTTGTTGATGGTGGTCACTCTGTCGGTGGCAAAAAGCGGCGCATCACCTCGTCGCTGTAACCGCTGTCCTGAAACTCGATGAACACCTGGTTGAGGCGGGTCACCAGCTCATAGGCCCGTGGCGATCCCTTGCTCACCAGCAGATAGAAGCCCTTGCGGCTGGGCAGGGCGAGGTTGAGCAGCCCGCTCTCGCTCTGGTAGATGCCAAGGCCGATGCCGCTCATCAGCGGCTCAATCTCGCTGGGCAGGAAGTCGCAACGATCACGCCCCAGCATGTCCAGCGCCTGCTGCAGCTGCTTGACCCGGCGCGGCTCCAGCGCCAGTCCGTAAGGGGCATAGTTGTAGCCGATCACCCCACACACCCGGGAGCGATTGACCGTCTGCAGATCGGGCGCCTCGGGGAAGCGCCGCTTGAGGTAGAAAAATCCGAGGTGGGTGTAGTAGAGCGGCACGCTGTAGAAGGCATATTCCGCCCGCTCCGGCTTGTAGCTGGCATCCCAGGTCAGCTCACACAAGCGGTTCTGGCGATAATCGGCCAGCTCCTGCTGCACCCGCGCCCAGGGCAGATAACGGATCTTGTAGGGCAACCCGAGCTTTTTCAGGGCTTCGAGCACCTGGGTCGTGGCGGAGCCGGTGAGACGGCGGGTGTCGGGCACGCCATCCTTGCGCTCCCAGTAGGTGAAGGGGGCCCACTCGTTGCCCTCCCCCAGACAGATCTGCACCTCGGGCTGGGCCGCCTCCACCAGCCCGGCCAAGCCCCATCCCAGCAGCAACAACATGAATCGTGTCATCGTCTCCCTCCTTCGCTTCCCTTGCAGCTTAGTTCAGGTGGGCATGACGCTCCCCGTCAGGGTGCCCCCTCCTGCCACAGAGCCAGCAGGGGCGCGGGGATGGCGCCGTAGCGCAAGGTCGGGGTCTGATGCCAGTCGGCCAGGCGCTGCAGCGCTTTGGCCAGATCCTGCGCCAGGGTCCGGGTCACCCTGACCCCTGCCTCCAGATAGAGGCTCTTGATCTCGAAGATCCCCTGCTGGCGATGGGCCTTGGCATCCATTCTGCCCACCAGCTTGCCGCGATGCAGCAGCGGCAGCACGAAGTAGCCGTACTGGCGCTTGGGTGCCGGGGTGTAGCACTCGATGCGATAGTCGAACTGGAACAACTCGCTGGCCCGCTTGCGATCCCAGACCAGCGGGTCAAACGGCGACAGCGCCGTGGTGTGGCTGGCCTTGAGAGTGCCGGACTGGGCCTGGGCCAGCTCGTCTGCCAGCGAAGCGTGCACGAAGGCGCCGTGCTGCCACCCCTCCACCCGCACCGGCAGCAGCTCTCCCTCGTCCGCCAGCTGATGAAGCAGGGCATCGTATTTGCCGCGCCGCAACCGATAGTAGTCGGCCACCCAGCCGGTCTTGACCAGCCCCAGCGCCCGGCAACTGGCTCGCACCATGTCTCTCTGCGCCTGTTCCGGGCTCGGCAGATCCCGCTCGTCGCGCCACTCGGGCATCACCCGCTCGGCCAGATCGTAAACCCGCTGGAAATTGCGCCGCTCGCGCACCATCAGCTGGCCCGCGGTAAACAGCACCTCCAGATGGCGCTTCTCCGGCTTCCAGTCCCACCAGCCGTTGCCCTTTCCCCCCTTGCGTTCAAAATCCGCCGCCCGCACCGGGCCGTACTGGCGAATGCGCTCGATGATTTCGCCAATCTCCTGTTGGTGGGTGGCAAGCCAGTTGGCCGAAAACTTCCAGCCCATGGCGGCGGGATCCAGCATGCGATGGCGCAGCAGGCGGTAATCCTCGCGTGGAACGAAGCAGGCCTCGTGCGCCCAGTATTCGAAGATCTCGCCATCGGCCAGCAACTGCTCCAGCCAGCGCGGATCGTACTGCCCCAGCCGGCTGAACAGCACCAGATAGGGGCTGCGGGCCACCACCGAGATGGTGTCTATCTGCAGCAGCGCCATGCGACGGATGGTGGCCAGCAGGTCGGCCGCGCGCGCCTTGCCACGGCGCGGCGTCAGCAGGCCCTGGGCCGCCAGTTGCAGATGGCGGGCATCCTGCAGTGAAAGATGGGGAATCGACATGACAAACCACTCCTTGGTGTCGGGGAACGGGCGGCTTGCGGCGCCAGGGACTCAATGCAGGGAAACAGGCAAGCGGCCCCCGCCAATCAGGCCATCAGCATGCCCAAGCCGCCGCCAAATGAAAATGCCTCGTTCAGGGTTTGGTGATGACCGCCACATCCGCGTGGGGAAACTCGACCTGCGCCTGCCAACGGGCCGCCAGGGCACGAAAGGAGGCCTCGGCGAAGAAGACGATGTGGGTCGGATCGTGGCGATAGCGCCACTGCCGGAAGCGCTCGTCCCCCAGTACCCGCTGGGTCTGCAGCACCAGCAGGCCACCGGGCTTGAGGCAGCCCCACAGCCCGTCCAGCACGGCGCGCGGGGTGGCGATGTGCTCGATCACCTCGGTGCTGGTGATGAAGTCATACTGCTGCGCCAGCAGCTCGGGCTCATCGGCATAGAACTTGTCGTAGCCCGCCATCTGGTAGCCCGCCTCGCGCCCCATGGCGATGAGCGCCGGGCCCGGGCCGCAGCCAAAATCGAGGCCGCTGGCCGGCGGGGGCAGGCGGCGCTGCACCTCGCCGAAGGCCCGCAGCAGAAACTGGCGATAGCGGGGATCATCCACCTGGTTGTCGTGGCCGTCATAGACCGCCTTCTCACGCGCGGGATCCAGGTGCTCGGCAGCATCCAGCCAGACCAGCTCGCAGGCCCGGCAGCGATGGTACAGCTTGCCGGCCACCGGCAGCTCATAGGCATCGGCGGCGCAGCAGAGCGGGCAGGATAAGGGGGGCATGGCATCTCCTCTCGAAAGCGGGGCGGTCAAAAGTGGCCGCAGCTTGCCTGCCCGTCTGGCGGCTGACAAGGTTTTTGTCCGGCTGCTCCGTGTTCGGGTCGCAGCTTTACCTCTCTTTTCAACCAGTTGCCTCTGTGTGAAACAGATTTTTTACCTCTTAAGGGTTTCTTAAGTTTGCCCCTTTAGTCTGATGACAATCGACAAGAAGGAGCCATCCATGACCACCGACATTCAAGCCCCCTATCGGCTGACGCTGGCCGATACCCCGCAACAGGTCATGGCACTGCAAGGCTACATCCAGGCCGCCTACAGCCAGGAGTTCAACGCCCGCATTCCCCATTTTCTGCCCTGCCTGCTCGGCCTCTACCGGGCCGACGGCCTGCTGGTCGGCGCCTGCGGTCTCAAGCTGGCCGGCAGCGAGCGCCTCTATCTGGAGCAGTATCTGGAGCAGCCCATCGAGGCCGCCATCGAAACCCAGCTCGGCGCCCCCGCCCGGCGGGATCGCATCGTCGAGGTGGGCAACCTCGCCTGCAGCGAGCCCGGCAACGCCCGCCTGATGTTTGCGGCGCTCTGCCGCCTGCTGTGCGACAACGACCTCGATTATGTTGTATTCACCGGCACCGCCAAGCTGCGCAACAGCTTTCACCGCCTCCACCTCACCCCGGTCGAGCTGGCCCCCGCCCAGGCCGACAAGGTGGGTGACGACGCCAGCGCCTGGGGCGCCTATTACCACTGCCAGCCCAAGGTGATGGTCGGCGATCTCGGCCTCGGACGGCAGGCACTGGTTCAGGGCAGCCTGCTGCTCTCCCTGCTGGCGCCCATGCCGTCCCTGTTCAACTGCCCGCATCGGAGCGCCTTATGATGCTGTTTGACCAAATCGCCTACTTTGCCCGCCAGACGCCCCACAGCCCGGCCCTCGCCAGCAGCCAGCACAGCCTCAGTTACGAGGCACTGTGGCAGCAGTTGCCAGCGCTGGCCGACCGTCTGCAGATGGCCGGGATCAGCCGGCTGGCGCTGCAGCTGGACAACGGCCTGCCCTGGGCGCTCATCGATCTTGCCTGCACCATGGCCGGCATCGTGGTGATCCCGATCCCCCACTTCTTCAGCCTGGAGCAGCAGGAGTGGCTGCTGGAGAGCAGCGGCGCTGACGCCCTGATCGGCCCCCACCATCCCGGCTGGCAGGCCAGCGATCCGCTGCAACTGGCGGTCGGCGAGCTGCCGCTGTGGCGCCGCACTCCTGCCCGGTTGCCGCCTCTGCCGGCCGGCACCGCCAAGATCACCTATACCTCCGGCACCACGGGTCAGCCCAAAGGCGTCTGCCTGTCGCTGGCCCAGATGATGGCGGTCTGCGCCTCGCTGGCAGAGCGGGTCGCCCCGGCCAACGTCGAGAAGCACCTGACCCTGCTGCCGCTCACCACTCTGCTGGAAAACCTGACCGGCCTCTACGTGCCGCTGCTCACCGGCGCCTGCAGCCGCATCCCTTCGCTGGCTGAGCTCGGCTTTGCCGGCTCCAGCAAGCTGGACCCGGCCACCCTGGCCCAGGCCCTGCTGCGCTGGCCAACCCACAGTCTGGTGCTGGTGCCCGAGCTGCTACGCCTGCTGCTGGCCCTGTGCAGCGCCAACCCGGCGCTGGCCGAGCAGCTGGCTGGCCTGCGCTTCGTCGCGGTGGGCGGCGGCAAGGTCTCGCCCGAGCTCATCAGCCGGGCCCGCAAGCTGGGGCTGCCGGTCTACGAGGGATACGGCCTGTCGGAGTGCGGCTCCGTCGTGGCCCTCAACGGCCCCGACGGCCACAGCTTGGGCAGCGTCGGCCAGCCACTGCCCCACTGCCAGGTATCGATCGCTGCCGACGGCGAGATCCTGGTGGAGGGAGCCGCCATGCTCGGCTATCTGGGCAGCGACGAACCGACGCCAGCACGGGTCGCCACCGGCGATCTTGGCCACCTGGATGATGAGGGCTATCTGCACATCACCGGGCGCAAGAAGAACGTCCAGATCACCGCCTTTGGCCGCAACTTCTCCCCCGAGTGGGTCGAGGCGGAAGCCCAGCTCTGCCCGGCCATCGCCCGCATCGTGATCTTCGGCGACGGCCAGCCGGCCAACGTCGCCCTGATCCAGCCACTGCCCGGCGCCGACGCCCAGCTGGCCCAGCAGATCGAGCAGCTTAATCACCGCCTGCCCGACTATGCCCGCATCCATCACTGGCTGCCGGTGGCGCTGGATCAACATCCGGAGTTGCTGACCGCCAACGGTCGCCCCCGTCGCGAACGGATTTATCACCACTTTTCCCGGCAGATCAGCCAATGCCTTACAGGAGAGACCTCATGAGCTTCTATCAGACTCTGCAACAAGCCACTGCCAGTGAGCGCGAGCATCTGTTCAACGCCCCCATCATAGAGGCGTGCCGCAAGGGGGAGATCTCCCGCGACATCTACTTGCGCTTCCTCTCCCAGGCCTTCTATCACGTGCGCCACACGGTACCGCTGCTCATGGCCACCGGCGGCAAGCTGGGTCAGGAGTATGAGTGGGTGCGCGGCGCCATCGCCGAGTACATCGACGAGGAGTACGGCCATCAGGAGTGGATCCTGAGCGATATCCGCGCCTGTGGCGGCGATGCCGAGGCGGTGCGCCACGGCCAGCCTGAGCTGCCCATCGAGCTGATGGTGGCCTTCCTCTACGACCAGGTACAACGCGGCAACCCCATGGGTTTCTTCGGCATGGTCCAGGTGCTGGAAGGCACCAGCGTCGCCATCGCCCTGACCGTGGCCGATCAGCTCAAGGCGGGTCTCGGCCTACCCCCCCAGGCCATGAGCTATCTGAGCTCCCACGGCGCGCTGGATCAGGAGCACCTCAAGTTCTTCGAGTCCTTGATGAACCGGGTAGAAGCCCCGGCCGATCAGGCGGCCATCATTCACTCGGCCAAGGTGGTCTACCGCCTCTACGCCGACATGCTCTATCAACTGACGGAAAACCAGACATCATGAAGCTTGAAGGAAAACTCGTGCTGCTCACGGGCGCCAGCGGCGGGATCGGCGAAGCGCTGGCCCAGGAGCTGGCGGCCCAGGGGGCACACCTGTTGCTGCACGGACGCAGGGCCAGTGCGCTGGAGCGGCTTCGCAAGGAGCTGCCGCACCCGGAGCGCCACCAGATGGTGATCGCCGATCTCGGCTCGCCCCAGGAGCGGGCCAAACTGCTGCAGCACCCGGCGCTGGACAAGGGGCTGGACGTGCTGATCAACAACGCCGGCTGCAACCAGTTTGCCTGGCTGGAGGATCAGAGCAGCGAGCAGGTCGAGCGCCAGCTGCTGCTCAACGTCGAGGCACCGATCCAGCTCACCCGCATGTTGCTGCCCCGCCTGCGCAAACCGGCGGTGATCATGAACGTCGGCTCCAGCTTCGGCGCCATCGGCTACGCCGGCTACAGCGTCTACTGCGCCAGCAAGTTCGCCCTGCGCGGCTTCAGCGAGGCGCTCGGCCGCGAGCTGGAGGGCACCGGCATCCAGGTGCTGCACTTTGCTCCCCGCGCCACCCGTACCCGTCTCAACTCGGAGGCGGCCTACGAGATGAATGCCGAGCTCGGCACCCACACCGACAGCCCGCAGGACGTGGCCGAGGAGGCCGTCATCGCCCTGTGCAACGAAACCCGCCGCAGCTGGCTAGGCTGGCCGGAAAAGCTGTTCGTGCGGCTCAACGGCCTGCTGCCCGGCCTGGTCGACCGGGCGCTGGCCAAACAAAAACCCATCATAGAGCGCTATGCCCGCCACGCGGCGCCCGCTGCCGGCAATTCGGGGCACACCACTTCCGTCATGACAGAGAAGGAACGTTAAGATGAAGCACGCTACTTTCCGCCCCCGTTTCACCCACGGCGCCCTCCTGCTGCTCATGCTGGGCTCGGGGATGGCTCAGGCCGCCGACACCCTGCCCGTCATCCAGCAGCAGTGGGCCGTCTGTCAGTATCAGCAGACCGGCAAGGCCAAGGAGAGCTGTCTCGAACAGCTGAGCAGCCAGGCCGATCAGGCCAGCGCCAAGGAAGCCTTTCGCACCGACCTGCTGATCTGGTCGGCCATCGTCAAGAGCACCTGGGCCGGCGCCAAGGGTGGGCTGGGGGCGCTCGGTCTGGTCAAGGAGGCCAAGGCCAAGCTGGAGATCGCCCTCAAGCAGGACCCCAAGGCACTGGACGGCTCCGCCTACACCAGCCTGGGCTCGCTTTACTATCAGGTGCCGGGCTGGCCGGTGGGCTTTGGCGATGACGAGAAGGCCGAGCAGCTGCTCAAGCAGGCGCTGGCCATCAACCCGACCGGCATCGACCCCAACTTCTTCTACGGCGACTTTCTGCTGGATCAGGGCCGCAAGGCCGAGGCCAAGAGCTATCTGGAGAAGGCGCTGAGCGCCCCGCACCGGCCGGGTCGCGAGCTGGCGGATCAGGGTCGACGCATCGAGATCCGCGATCGCCTCGACAAGCTGTAAACCCAAGTCGGATCAGAGCGCTATTTAAACTCTGCCCACCAGCTTGCATACTGGTGGGCAGCGTCTTTTGAGGGGAATAACAATGCGGATCCTGTTGGTGGAAGATGATGTGATGCTGGGTGACGGCATGGTGGATGCCCTGCGCAGCAGCGGCTACACGGTGGACTGGCTGCAGCAGGGGCTGCCCGCCTTGTCGGTGCTCAAGAGCGAGGAGTTTGCCGCGCTCATTCTGGATCTCAACCTGCCGGACATTGACGGCATCAGCCTGCTGCGCAAGCTGCGCCGGGAAGGCCAGACGCTGCCGGTGCTGATCCTCACCGCCCGTGACGCCCTGGACGACCGGGTGCTGGGACTGGATGCGGGCTCCGACGACTACATGGTCAAGCCGTTCGCCCTGCAGGAGCTCAACGCCCGCCTGCGCGCCTTGGTGCGGCGCAGCAAGGGCCAGGCCCAGGCGGTGCTCGAATACGGCGAACTGCAGCTCTATCCCGAGTCTCAGCAGGTCACCTATCGGGGCGAGCCGGTCAAACTCACCCCCCACGAATACAAGCTGCTGCAGGAGCTCATCACCCAGAGCGGCCGGGTGCTGAGCAAGGATCAGCTGCAGCAGAGCCTCTACGGCTGGGACGAGGGGGCCGAGAGCAACGCGGTGGAGGTGCACATTCACCACCTGCGCAAGAAGTTCTACAGCGACCTCATCCGCAATATCCGCGGGGTCGGCTACATAGTCCCCCAGCTTGAACAGGCCCAGCGCCGGGACCACCGGGCATGACGCGTCCCCGCTCCATCCGCCGCTTCCTGCTCTCCGGCATCCTGGCGTTGGTCAGCGCCAGCTTGGCCATCAGCGCCCTCATCGGTTATCTGGAGGCCAACCACGAGATGGAAGAGCTGTTCGATGCCCGTCTCGCCCAGTCCTCCCGCATCACCAACCAGCTGCTCAGCCGCTATCTGGAACAAAATGGCGAACTGCCCGCCAACGGCACCGTCTATCAGGATTGGGAGCAGCACAACCCGGATCAGTGGCAGAAGGACACCAGCTTCAACCTGCGAGGGGAGGACAGGGAGCTCACCCCCTTCGGCCACGAATTCGAGCGCAATCTCTACTTCCAGCTGCTGAGCGAGCAAGGCCACATACTACTGCGCTCCCCCAGCGCCCCCAGCCAGCCCCTCGGCGCCCTGGCCCCCGGCTTCAACAACGTCACCAAGGACAACCACGAGTGGCGCACCTTCACCCTCTACAACCAGGATGAGCACACCTGGCTCATCGTGGCGGAGCGGGATGACGAGCGCAGCGAGCTGGCCAGCAAGATGGCCACCCTGGCCATGCTGCCACTGCTCATCACCCTGCCCTTCCTGCTCGGCCTGCTGTGGTGGCTCATCTCCCGCGGGCTGGCGCCGCTGCGGCAGCTGGCCCAGGCTATCGGTGAACGCCACCCCGCCAACCTGAGCCCGCTCACCCTGAAGATCCGGGCCCAGGAGCTGACCCCGCTCACCAACGAGATCAACCGGTTGATGCATGCGCTGGCCGATACCATAGAGCGGGAGAAGCAGTTCACCAACGAGGCGGCCCACGAGCTGCGTACCCCGCTGGCGGTGCTGCGCATCCACAGCGAGAACGCGCTGGCCGCCGAGGATGCCGAGAGCCGTCAGCACTCCCTGCAGAAGATGCTGCTGGCGCTCGATCGAAGCGATCGGCTGCTGCGCCAGCTGCTGACCCAGGCCCGCATCGACAACCAGCAGGGGCTGGAGCTGACCGAGCTCAACCTGAACCAGCTGTTGCAGGGCACCCTGGCCACCCTGGCCCCCATCGCCCTGAAAAAGGATCAGCAGCTGTCGCTGGAAGGTACCGAACAGCTGACGGTGATGGGGCAGGCCACCCTGCTGGAGCTGATGTTCAGCAACCTCATCGACAACGCGCTGCGCTACACCCAGGCGCAGGGCGAGATCGCGGTCGAGGCGCGCCAGGAGGGGCACAGGGTCAGGGTCGACATTCGCGACAACGGCCCCGGTATCCCCACCGCCGCCCTGTCGCGCCTGTGCGAGCGCTTCTTTCGGGTCAATCCCCAGCAGGGGGACGGGGTCGGCCTCGGCATGGCCATCGTCTCGCGCATCGCCCAGTTGCACGGCGCCGATCTCGATATCCACAACCGGCCGGAAGGGGGGCTGGAGGTGAGCGTGCTGCTGCCCGCCCCCTCCCGCCCAGCCTGATCATCACCATAAAAAACGGGGGCCAGGCCCCCGTTTTTTTATATCGTTCACTTCCCTCAGCGACAGCTCGGCTGCACCGTGAAGGTGCGGCTCGAATCCACTGCGCCGAGATCCGCCAGCAGGCGGCGCCCCAGCAGCACCGGATAGATCATCTTGCTGCGATCCCGCAGGGTGAACCACTCCTCATACACCTTGTCACCCAGGCAGATGGACATGGTGACCGTGGGGCGCTGCTCCATGCCGCCGGCGCCACGCACCGTCACCATGTGCTCCACCGGTCGCTCCAGGGTCTGGCTCACCTGCCGGTCGGTGTTGGCATCGGTCACCTGCAGGGTGAAACGCACCCAGGGCTTGCCGTCACGCTTGAAATGGCGCAGATCCCGCGCATCAAGCGAGGAGGTGAGCGCCCCGGTATCCAGCTTCATCTTCACCGCCACCCCGCTCGGCATGATGAGCCCCTTCTCAATCCAGCCATAAACGGCGGGATCGGAGGCAGCCCGCGCCGCTCCCGGCAGGGCGAGACCGACCAGCAACAGCAGCGGCATCATCCGCAATCCGAACATCTTCACTCCTTGTCAGGGCAGGGCCGACGCTGGCCCGAGCAGCCCAGAGTGGGGATGGAAAAGGCGGCTGTCAACTGGTGAACGTGGCCGCCTCACCGCCGCCAGCGCAGACATGACGCGTGGCGTCAGGATCACGCAGATGTTTGCCAAACAGGATTCAATCAGGAGCTTTCAAGTGGAGGAACAGGGAGGCATGAGCGGGGCTGGATGAAACCCAAGGCTGCGCTCAGGTTGTGACGCCAAAGGCTACCACAACGCTGAGTGAATTATCAGTCTTGTTCCGACGGGATTTTTGCCTACACTGTTGTAAACCGGAGGGCCTGAAAACCACCGGTTTTTTTGCGCCTGCCGAAAAGTTGCCACTGCAAAGTGACCTATCACACAAGGCTCAATAAGGAATTCGTAATGCGTATCGAAGAAGACTTGAAGCTCGGTTTCAAGGATGTCCTGTTCCGCCCCAAGCGCTCTACTCTCAAGAGCCGTTCCCAAGTCAGCCTGACCCGTCAGTTCACCTTCAAGCACACCCAGACCCAATGGCAAGGGGTGCCCGTCATCGCCGCCAACATGGATACCGTCGGCAGCTTCGCCATGGCGCGTACCCTGGCCAGCTTCGAGATGATGACCGCAGTCCACAAGCACTACAGCCTTGCGCAGTGGCAAACCTTCGTGAGCGAAACCGACCCGGCGCTGCTGGGTCATGTGATGGTCTCTACCGGCACCTCCGAGGATGACTTCACCAAGACCCGCCAGATCCTGGCCATGTCCAGCGCCCTGCGCTTCATCTGTGTCGACGTGGCCAACGGCTACTCCCAGCACTTCGTCGAGTTTCTGCGCAAGATCCGCGAGGCCTGCCCGAACCACGTCATCCTGGCGGGCAACGTGGTCACCGGCGAGATGGTCGAAGAGCTGATCCTCTCCGGCGCCGACATCGTCAAGGTCGGCATAGGCCCGGGCTCGGTCTGCACCACCCGGGTCAAGACCGGCGTCGGCTACCCGCAGCTCTCCGCCATCATCGAGTGTGCCGATGCGGCTCACGGTCTGGGCGGCCAGATCGTCGGTGACGGCGGCTGCACCTGCCCGGGGGATGTGGCCAAGGCGTTTGGCGGTGGCGCCGACTTCGTGATGCTGGGCGGCATGCTGGCAGCCCACGAGGAGTGCGGCGGCGAAATCGTCGACGTGGATGGCGAACCCTTCATGAAGTTCTACGGCATGAGCTCCTCAAGCGCCATGGACAAGCACGCCGGCGGCGTCGCCGAATACCGCGCCTCCGAGGGCAAAACCGTGCTGCTGCCCTATCGCGGCCCGGTCGAAAACACGGTGCGCGACATCCTGGGCGGGGTGCGCTCCACCTGCACCTACGTCGGTGCCAGCCAGCTGAAAGAATTGACCAAGCGCACCACCTTTATCCGGGTGCGCGAGCAAGAGAACAACGTCTACGGCAAGGAGTAACCTGCCGCAGCGACCGTCACGCGCTGACGGTTAGAAGCCAGCCAACCGGTGTGCTACCCTGCGCACCGGTTTTTTTGTATCTGGATGCCCTGACATGACCAGCCCCCTCCCCCCGTTTGACTGGGATATCTTCTGCTGCGTAGTGGACAACTTCGGCGACATCGGCGTCACCTGGCGGCTGGCCCGCCAGCTGAAACAGGAAGGCGCGCTCCCGACCCACGGCAATGAGGTGCAGGTGCGGCTCTGGGTGGACGATCTGACAAGCTTCGCCCGCATCTGTCCGGGGCTCGACCCCGCGCTGGATAGCCAGTGGGTCGATGGCATCCATATCCAGCACTGGCATGACACCCTGCCAGCCGACACCACCCCGGCCCGGGTGGTGATCGAGGCCTTTGCCTGCCAGCTGCCCGCCCCCTTCATTGAACGAATGGCCGAGCAGATGGCGAGCCAGCCCAAGCCCCCCTGCTGGATCAACCTCGAGTACCTCTCGGCTGAATCCTGGGTCGAGGATTGCCACGCCCTCGCCTCGCCCCAGCGGGTCGGCAACCAGAGCCTCAACAAATACTTCTTCTTCCCGGGCTTCACGGCCAGAACCGGCGGCCTCCTGTGCGAGCGCGGCCTCATCGTCGAGCGCGAGCGCTGGCAACAGGATGAAGCCGGGCTTGCCGCCTACTGGGCCAGCCTCGGCCTGCCGCCCAAGCAAGAACACGAGCTGCGGGTCAGCCTCTTCACCTACGAGAGCCCCGCCCTGACCAGCCTGGTCGAGAGCTGGTGCCAGAGCGCCACGCCCGTCACCCTGCTGCTGCCGCTCGGACGCTCCCTCAACGACGTGCTCACCGGCGCCGGGCTGGCAGCGGCCATTCCGACGGCCAAGGCAGGCGCACTGCTGCAGGCGGGCAACCTCACCATCAAGCTGCTGCCGATGACCGATCAGGCCGGTTACGATCGGCTGCTGTGGAGCTGTGATCTCAATCTGGTGCGCGGGGAGGACTCCTTCGTGCGGGCCCAGTGGGCCGCCCGCCCCTTCCTGTGGCACATCTATCCGCAGGAAGAGCAGGCCCACATGGTCAAGCTGGACGGCTTTCTCGACCACTATGTGGCCAAGCTGCCCACCGCCACCGGCCAGTGGCTGCGCGGTTTCAGCCACGCCCTCAATCAGGGGGAAAACTGTCGCGATTGGTGGGCGCAATGGCCGGAACACGCCGCGATATGGCTGCAACATGGGCGACCTTGGTCACAGAAGCAGCTCAGGGATGGGGATCTCGTCACTCGGCTGGTGAAATTTTTAGAAAGCCGTATATAATCTGGCAGTTTTTATCTGCCCGTATACGAACAGGAATTTTTACATGAAAACCGCACAGGAAATCCGCGCTGGTAACGTCGTCATGATCGGTACCGAGCCGATGGTGGTCCAGAAAGCCGAATTCAACAAATCCGGCCGTAACTCCGCCGTGGTCAAGATGAAGCTGAAAGGCCTGCTGAACGGCAGCGCCACCGAGACCGTATTCAAGGCCGACGACAAGCTGGAAGTTGTTCAGCTGGAACGTAAAGAGTGCACCTACTCCTACTTCTCCGACCCCCTGTATGTCTTCATGGACACCGAGTACAACCAGTACGACGTCGAGAAAGACAACCTGGGTGATGCCCTGAACTACATGGTTGACGGCATGGAAGACATCTGCGAAGTGACTTTCTACAACGAGAAAGCCATCTCCGTAGAACTGCCGACCACCATCGTTCGCGAAGTCGAGTACACCGAGCCGGCCGCCCGTGGCGACACCTCCGGTAAAGTGACCAAGCCGGCCCGTCTGAAGGGCACCACCTACGAGCTGGCCGTTGCTGCCTTCGTAGAGATCGGCGACAAGATCGAAATCGATACCCGCACCGGTGAGTTCAAGCGTCGCGTCAACTAAGTTGACCCCTTGAATCCATGGTGAAAAAGCGAGCCTTCGGCTCGCTTTTTTTATGGGTGCACGACGCCGCCCGGCTGTATTCGAAACGCAAACATGGCTAAATGGGCAAGCTGGTTTGTGCCATCCTCCGGAGCGCCCCATGACATCTCTGCATAAAGGTCTGTTGCTGCTGTTGACCCTGGTACTGCTGATCCTCTCCGGCTGGCAACCCTATGACAGGGCGACCTGGCTGATGGAGGTCGCCCCCGTACTCATCGCCATGCCGCTGCTTGCCCTGACACACCGCCATTTTCCGCTCACCAGCCTGCTCTATCTGTGTATCGCCCTGCACGCCATGGTGCTGATGCTGGGCGGCGCCTATACCTACGCCCGCGTCCCGCTGGGATTCGAACTGCAGCAGTGGTTCGAGCTAATCCGCAACCCCTATGACAAGATTGGCCACTTCTTTCAGGGCTTCGTGCCCGCCCTGGTGTGCCGGGAGATCCTGCTGCGCGGAGGCTATGTGCAGGGCCGGCGCATGCTGGCGTTTCTGGTGGTCTGCGTGGTGCTCGCCATCAGCGCCACCTACGAGTTCATCGAGTGGGGGGCCGCCCTCGCGCTCGGTCAGGGAGCGGATGAGTTTCTCGGCACCCAGGGCGACCCCTGGGATACCCAGTCCGACATGTTCTTCGCCCTGATTGGCGCCGTCACTGCTCTGCTGCTGCTCTCGCCCCTGCACGACCGCCAGCTGGCCGGGCTCGCCAGCACCGACCGGCCGTTACCCTAGCACTGCCACTTCCCCCTTCAGAAAACCGGCCTGGTGCCGCTAACCCGAATAACCGGGGGAGCGCACTATGGCCAGATTGTTCTTATCACTGCTGTTACTGACCCTGCTGGCAAGCAACCCCTTGCAGGCCAGCGAGGGCACACCGCTGACGCCGCTCGACTACTGGCAGAACAACGACTGGCAGGGGCTGCCCAACAGCACCCAGATCGACAAGCAGACAGTGCTGTTCGCCAAACACGACAGCGACAGCTATGTGGGGCTGGCCATCCTCTTGCCCGACTGGCAGCGCAGCGGCCAGCTGTGGCAGCTGACCCGGGCCCTCGGCCGACTCGGCTTCGATACTTTGTTGCTGCTCCCCTCGCCCCAACAGACCGAACTGGACCCTGCCGCCGAGAAAAAGCAGCAGGCCATCGACGACTTTCGCAAGCAGTTCGCCACCCGCATCAGCAAGCTGGGGGATGCCAAGCTGCAGGAGGGGGGCTTCAAGCTGATACTGGCGCAGGGCACCGGCGCCGCCTGGGCCACCAACCTCATCGCCAGTGAACAGTTGCCCGCCCCCGATGCGCTGGTGCTGCTCGACGGCTTCTTCCCCGACCAGCAGAGCAACCAGATCTTCGCCAAGGAGATCGCCCAGGCCACCATGCCGACCCTCGACCTCTATCAGGAGGATGGCGGACGCTGGCCGCTGCTGGCCGCCGAGGCGCGCAGAAGCGAGAGCCGCCGCAGCCACAAGCTCAACTACCGCCCCTACGCCCTGCTGGAGCTGGATGAAACGCCGACCCGGATCCAGGGCTGGCTCACCCACCTCGGCTGGCTCTGACCCCAAAAATGCCGCCTGCCTCACATCCGGCGCGATTGCCAAGCCGTTGATGCGCGGCAAACTGGCCCTCGGTCGCCGATGTTTGGCATCATGAGCGCCTCAACGGCAGGAGGCTCCATGCAGCAAATTGTGTTTCTCGACAGCGATACCCTGGATACCGGCATCACCCTGCGCCACCCCGACTTTCCCCATCACTGGCAGAGCTACCCGAGCACGGCCCCCGAGCTGGTGGTGGAGCGACTCAAAGACGCCAGCATCGCCATTATCAACAAGGTGCGCATCGGCGCCGCCGAGCTGGCCCGGCTGCCGGACCTGAAACTCATCGCGCTGGCCGCCACCGGCAGCGACAACGTAGATCTGGAGGCGTGCCGCGCCGCCAATGTCGGTGTCTGCAACATCCGCAACTACTCGGGCCCCTCGGTGCCGGAACACGCCATGGCGCTGATGCTGGCCCTGGCGCGCAACCTCTTCTGCTGGCGCCAGTCACTGCTGGAGGGGCGCTGGCAGCAGAGCGGCCAGTTCTGCTTCTTCGATCACCACATCACGGATCTGCACGGCAAGCGGCTCGGCATCATCGGCAAGGGGACGCTCGGTCAGGCCCTCGGCGAGCGGGCCAGGGGGATCGGCATGGAGGTGCGCTACGCCCAGAGCCAGGTCGGCGCCAGCCACGACGAGGATCGGCTGCCGCTGGACGAGCTGCTGCAAAGCGCCGACGTCATCAGCCTGCACTGCCCGCTCACCCCCTATACCCGCAACCTGATTGGCGAGCGGGAGCTCGA
The DNA here is from genome assembly GCF_027707585.1 of Aeromonas sp. QDB39. Taxonomy (NCBI): domain Bacteria; kingdom Pseudomonadati; phylum Pseudomonadota; class Gammaproteobacteria; order Aeromonadales; family Aeromonadaceae; genus Aeromonas; species Aeromonas sp. QDB39. Next base: position 115,254 of record NZ_JAPCIV010000015.1, read on the forward strand.
GCTGATGAAGCCGGGCGCCTTGCTGATCAACGTCGGCCGCGGCGGTCTGGTGGACGAGGAAGCCCTGCTGCGGGCACTGGCCAACGGCCGCCTCGGCGGCGCCGGTTTCGACGTGGCGAGCGTCGAGCCGCCGCCTCCCGACCACCCGCTGATGCAGGCGCTGCAGTACCCCCACTTCATCCTCACCCCCCACGTTGCCTGGGCCAGCGAGGAGTCGATGCAGCGCCTCGCCGATCAGCTGATCGACAACATCAACGCCTTCGCAGAGGGGCGCCGCCAACACCGGCTGGTGTGAGCGGCCAGCCGAGCCAAACAAGAGAGGGGCCTGTCGGCCCCTCTCTCATTGCTGGCTGCGATCAATCATCGTCGTGCCATCTGTGTTTCTTGTGCTTCTTGTGTTTCTTGTGGTGCCTGTGCTCATCGTCGTAGTAACGATCGTTGTTGCTCTTATGACCATCGCCAGTCTTGGCACCGATGGCGGAGCCGCTGGCCCCGCCGACGCCGGCCCCGATCAGCTGACCCGTGCTGCCACCCACGCTCTTGCCGATGGCCGCACCACCGAGCGCCCCGACGGCGCCACCGAGGGCCGCTTCATTCTTGTTGCCCTTGTTGGCCGTGGCGGCACCACCGGCCGCACCGCCCAGCGCCGCCCCCACCAGGGCTCCGGTATCACCGCCCAGCTCCTTGCCGATCATGGTGCCGGCCACACCACCCGCACCGCCACCGAGGATGGTATTGAGTGTCTCCGAGGCCTGCACCGCACCGCTGACCAGCAGCAGTGAGCCCAGCAGGGCCAGGGCGCTCATGCCACGCTTGTTCATCTCCATGGGGTACTCCTGTCAAACCTGATTAATTTCCCCGAACTATACGATTCCCGCCAAAGGACGCCACTGTCGCAGGAGAGCGACACCGCCTCCCGCGCCGCCTGCGATGCCGGTCAATTAGCTCATAAGATATTGAATCTAAATACGTAAATGACATCGCATGGAAATTGGGCAGCGAACGGTACCGGGGCCCACCAAGCGGCAGCGGTCGCTTAGCCGTTATCCATATGACAGGATCTGTCAGCACCCTGCTCCTGCCGGGTCCGCTCCGTCAAAGACCAGCCATCGCGCCCCCGCCGCTTGCTCCGATAGAGACACTCGTCGGCCCGCTCGAACAGCAGCACACCGTCATCCGGGCTGTGGGCACCGCCCACGCTCAGGGTCACCGCCTCGCGAAACTCGCGCCACTGCTGATTGCGCACCCGCGCCAGCAGCCGGGTCAGCCCGGCCTCCAGCTCGCTGCGCGGCCAGGGCAGCAGGGCGGCGAACTCGTCTCCCCCGATCCGGTAGACGCAGCTACTCCCCAGCTCCGCCACCAGCAGCTCGGCGACCCGGCAGAGCACGCCGTCCCCCACCGTGTGCCCCCAGTTGTCATTGATGCGCTTGAAGTTGTCGACATCGAACAGCAGCAGCCAGTGGGGTGTGGCGCTCTCCTCCAGTTCGCTGCGACGCTGGGTGAAGGCCCGTCGGTTCATGATGCCGGTGAGGGGGTCATGCAGCAGGGCATCCTGCCCCTGCAGAAAGCTGGCCCGCACCTGGTCTATCTCGCTCAGGCTGCTGTGCACGAACCAGGTCTTCAGCTGGCAAGGAGTCTGGGTCGGATCCCGCACTATGCCGGTCAGCGAGCCGGCCACCAGCGCCTGCTCCTGATTGAACACCCGCACCAGAAAGTTGATGCTGCAAAACCAGATGGCAAACAGCGAGAGCAGCGGCAGCACCACCATCAGCAGAGCCTCCTCGAGGCCGTCGTGAAACAGCTCGGGCGGCAGATAGATGTTGAGATCCCAGTCGATCCCCTCCAGCTCCCGACGCAGATGGCGGCCATGCCAGATCACCTCCAGTCCGCTACCCACCACGCCAGCCGTGGTCACTGGCGGCTGATAGAGCGCCATGTTGCAGCCCACCACCAGTTCATCTCCCCCCCGCGAGCTGATGTAGATGGCCGCCTGGTTGCGACCCATGGCCCGCTGCAGTGCCTGCTGGATGGCGTTGAACGACATGTCGACCATCAGCAGGCCGAGCAGCTGACCATCCAGCCCCTTTACCCGCTTGATCAGGGTCAGGATCTGCTTGTCCGAGCCGTACTCCTGATAGGGACCCAACCAGATGAGCTCATCCCCCGGCATCGACAGCGCCCGATACCAGGGCCGGCTGGCGGCACGATACTCGGCCGGCTGCTGCCAGGCCGGGTAGCTGCTGATGCGGTCCGTTTGCGGGTTGTAGAAGTAGATGTAGTGGCTGTCGCGCTTGATCTGGTGGGCAATGGCCCAGAGCGGGTTGTCGGCCGGCTCGCCGCGGGCGATGGCGGCCTTGTCCAGCGACGCTTCCAGCACCGCCAGCTGACGCTGGTTGGCCAGCACCAGCTCGTGGATCAGGGCCGCATCGAGGGAAGAGAGCATGTGGCCGTAGCCGGCCACCGTCTTGTCGATGCTGCGCAGATAGCTGGCCGTCGCCAGGGCCAGGGTCACCACCAGCACCAGGGTGCCCAGCAGCAGGGTCAACGAGGTCAACAGGTAGTAACGCCGACTAATCAACCATTGGATCATCAACACCCCGCAAAAAATTCTGTAATGCGAGGATTCTATGGCGACCGGACAGAATCATTCATTGATTAAAATCAGCCGCCCTCCGCCTAACTGACAAAAAACATATAAACGTGATACTGCTCATCCATGCCGTGGATATGTATATCAACAAAAAGTAAAAACAGTGACCACTGTGCGTTGACGGCTAACCAGGAAGGGGGTGTTATAGTCTATAGCTTGAACAATCGGAGCCGGATGGCCTTGCCAAGGACCACCGAAGACGATTCCCTGTCAAACAAAGGAGATGTTATGAGCAGTCCGTTTATCGAACAGATCAAAGTACGTCGTACCATCTATGCCCTGGGTGACCAGGTTTCCCATACGCCGGAGCAGCTGACTACTCTCATCCAGGATGCCATCAAGCACAGCCCCTCCTCGTTCAACTCCCAGAGCTCCCGCGCCGTCATCCTGTTTGGCGCCCAGCACCACAAGCTGTGGGACATCGTCAAGGCGGAGCTGAAAAAGATCGTGCCGCCGGAAGCCTATCCCCAGAGTGAAGCCAAGGTAGACGGCAGCTTCCGCGCAGGTTTCGGCACCGTGCTCTTCTTCGAGGACACCGACGTCATCAAGGATCTGCAGCAAAAGTTCGCCCTCTACGCCGACAACTTCCCCATCTGGTCGGAACATGCCACCGGCATCGCCCAGTTTGCGGTCTGGACCACCCTGGCCCAGGAGAAGATCGGCGCCTCCCTGCAGCACTACAACCCGCTCATCGACCAGGCGGTACACAAGGAGTGGAACCTGCCCGCCAGCTGGCTGCTGCGCGCCCAGATGCCCTTTGGCAGCATCAAGCAACCGGCCGGTGACAAGACCTTCATGGACGACGCCGCGCGTTTTCGCGTGTTCAAATAAGCGCCTCGCCCACCACCCAAGCCCCCGCTCGACGGGGGCTTTTTGTTGTCAGGCCAGCAGCGTCAGCTGCAGACCCGCCGCCGCCGCCACCACGCTCACCTGGCGCCAGTCCTGGATCAGGGCACTGATGTCGGGATTGAGCCGCTGCCTTCCCCCCACCTGTACCACGCGGCAACCCGCCTGCAGCGCACTGGTGATGCCGGCCGGCGCATCCTCGAATACCAGGCAATCGGCCGCCGCCAGCCCCAGACGCTTGGCCGCCAGCAGGTATGGCTCGGGATCCGGCTTGCCATGCACCACATCCTCGGCCCCCACCAGCAGGGCGGGCAACGGCAGAGCGGCACTGCGCAATCGATGACGGGCCACCCGCTGACTGGCAGAAGTCACCAGCGCCCAGCGCTCGCTTGGCAAACCTGCCAGCAGAGCCCGGGCCCCGGCGATGGCCTCCGCCTGACCGGTGTGGTTGATCTCCAGCTCGTCGAGCAGGGCCACCTCCTGCGCCATGTCCAGTTGCGGGGCCAGGGCGCGGAGCACCTCTCGCGAGCGCACCCCGTGGCACATGGCCAGCACCGGCTCGGGCGCCAGCTGATGACGGCGGCACCAGAGCCGCCATACCGTCTCCACTTCGCCGGTGGAGTGCACCAGGGTGCCATCCATGTCCAGCAGCAGGGCGCTGGCCCGCAACACAAGCCGGCTCATGCGCCGACCCCGGCCAGGCCGGGTTCGCTCCCCGCCAGAATATCGCCGAAGGCCCGCCGCTGGGCCGCCTGTTCATAGCAGGCCAGCGCCTGTTCGGCATTGCTCGCCCAGACTTGCAAGGGGCCGACCGCAAAGCCCTGCTGCAGCAGGCTGGTAAGCAGCTCTCCCGTCTCCGGCGCAGCCAGCGGCTGGGCCAGTACCAGGGTTCCCTTGATCAAAAACAGATAGCGTTCGGCAGGCATGAGATGACTCCTTGTGACGGATCGGATGGGGCCAATGGGGCCCGCTACCAGACCATTAGAACAAGGCGGTTAGATAATTTATAATCACAAAATGGCCACTTTAGATAACCATATGGAATGAAATTCGATCTGAAGCAACTGCAGGCATTCGTCACCCTGGCCGACACCGCCAACTACCGGGAGGCCGCCAACCGGCTGTTCATCACCCAGCCGGCCCTCACCAAGCAGATCCAGGGGCTGGAACAGACCCTCGGCAGCACCCTGTTCAACCGGGGTCGCCACGGCGCCGAGCTGACCGCCATCGGCGCCCAGCTGCTCACCCAGGCGAGCGCCCTGGTCGAACACGGCAAGGGCTTTGAGCGCCACGCCATGGCGTTGGCCAGCGGCATCGCCGGGCGCCTCAAGATTGGTTTCGGCCTGTCGAGCTTCGCGCTGGCACCGGCACTGGTGGCCAGCTTCAAGCAGCAGGTGCCCGAGGTGATGGTGCATCTGCAGGACATGACCTCCGCCATCCAGCAGGAGCGGCTGCTGTCGGGCCAGCTGCAGCTCGGCTTCATGCGCCGGCCCCAGGCGTCGCAGTTGCAGGAACACAGATTGCTGACCGATCGGCTGGTGCTGGCGGTGCCGACCCTGATGACGCAGCCGGATCCGGCCGCCTTCGATGTGGAGCAGGCGCTGGCCAGCCAGCCCCTGCTGCAGATGGTTGGCCACCGCTGCCCCGGCCTCAGCCAGCAGATCGCCGGCTTCCTCGGCGCCAACCGGCTGACCGGCATGATCCAGGAGGCGGAGGATATCCAGACTCTGGTGGCACTGGTGGCCGCCGGCATCGGCAACGCCATCCTGCCGCGCAGCGTCAGCTTCATCGCTGGCCCAGACGTCACCCTCTACCCCTTGTCCGGCCCCTGCTCCGAGTGGGAGATAAGCCTGGTGTGGAACCCGGAATTTGCCGATCCCATCCGCGATCGCTTCGTGCAGCTGGTCATCGATGCCCACCCGGCGCCGCAGCCAGCCCTGCCGGATCGCTGATGCGGCCGGTTCAGGGAGTCGATATCAGGGGACAGGCAAGGTATCGCCACAGGGATGTGGCAAGCGAGTATCAGGCGGCCGGCAGCGCGCTGCAGCTGACGCAGTGGCAGCGATTCTTGCCCCCCTGCTTGGCCAGATAGAGCGCCATGTCGGCGGCGGTCAGCAGCACCTCTTCCGAGACGCTAGCCTGCTGCGGCAACAGGGTGGCGATGCCGACGCTGGCACTGAGTCTAAGCCCATCCGCCCCCGGGATCAGCAGCTCGCCGATGCCGACGCGAATGGCCTCTCCCATGCGGGAGGCGGCCTCGTCCCCGGTGTTGCCGAGGATCAGGGCAAATTCGTCGCCGCCGAAGCGGCACGGCAGATCGGTGGCCCGCTGGCAGAAGGTGCTCAGCAGCTGACCCACCTGCTGCAAGAAACCGTCCCCGACCTGATGGCCGAAGTGGTCGTTGCACAGCTTGAAGTTGTCCAGATCCAGCATGATGAAGGAGATAGGGGTCTGTTCGCGCATGCTGCGCCGCCACTCGTTGTGCAAAAAGCTGTTGAACAGCCGCCGGTTTGCCAGCCCGGTCAGCGGATCGTGCAGGGAGAGGTAGGCCATGTCCAACTCCTGCAGCTTGCGCTCGGTGACGTTGATGTGGCTGATGGTGTAGAACTCGACCTCGATACCGGGGATGGCGGAGACCCGCATCATGAACCAGCGCTGGGTATCAGGGCTGTGACAGGGGTACTCCAGATGAAAGTGCTGCTGCTCGTGGCGCAGTACCCGCCGGATCCCCTCGGCCGCCATCTGGGCCAGCGGCTCCACCGAATTGTCGCATACCCTCAGATAATTGACGCCCAGCCAGTCGTACCCCTCGGGCATGCCGTTTTGTTCGGCGAAACTATTCCAGGCGAGATTGGTGTAGTGGATGACGCCATCCCGATCGATCACCGAGATCTGCTCCTCCAGCGAATTGAGCAATGCAGACAGGTATTGCGCCCGATCGGAGAAGTGAAACAGTGATCCCTGAAAATAGTCCGCCATGGCCCTGCTCCTCACCCAACAACGACGCACCGCACCTGCCGCAACCACCAGCGTAATGCCGGCGTGCCGTCCATGACGAAGGGGCATCGGCGACCATGGTCCGCCCCCGGCCTGCAAGATAAAGATAGATGATCAACCACTTGCACCCGCCCTCATCCCTCGCTAGTAACTGCACCACTGGTTTTCACATGGAATGCCGTCACCTTCGCCGTCCATCTTGGTATTGGGGCAGTTTTGCAAAAACCAGGTCGCCTCCTCGCAGGAGGTCATCTGGGAGCAATACTGCCGACCGTCGCACTGACGGACGAAGGTGGGCGCCGCCTGCGGGCTGTCTGTGCTGTCCGCCGCCTGCTGACTGAAAGAAGAGCTTGGCGAAGGCGAGACCGACTCGGCCGAGAAGCGGGAGTAAATGGAGAAGATCCCGGCCAGCACCAGCAGCGGGATCAGCTTGCCGCGCCAGTTGCTGCGGCGTCGATAGACGGGGCGCGGGCGTGCCCTGGTTGGCATAGGCCGCTCCCCGGTCACAGCCTGTCTGCCCACAGAGGGCACTGGTTGGGCGCCTGCCAGCGACAGCGGCCGATCCACAAAGAACACCTGCTCGGCCCTGGGTTTGCCATCCTGGCCGCTGCCAAGCAGATAGGAGACCCGCTCGCCAATCTTGGGCAGCGAGCCATCTGACTGCAGCGCCGAGATGTGCACGAACAGCTCGGCTCCTTTTGGCTCGCAATCCCCCTGCTCGGGGGCGATAAAACCAAAGCCGCGCGCCTCGTTCCAGCGCACGATCCGTCCCTGATAACGCATGCCCTCATCCTTGTGGCCATCGATGCTCGCTTCATGTTGCCCAAAATGGCTGCGGCCCGACAGGGGGCCGCAGACAAAATGTCAAAACAGTGAGCAAGCTCCGCCTGCGGATGGGATCAGGCCAGCTGGGCCACCTTGCAGATCTCGGCGATGCGGCCGAGCATCCGCAGCGAAGCATGGTGCTCATTGGCATCCGCCGCCGCACAGGCATCCTCCAGGATGGTGATGGCGTAGTCGCGATCATGACCCTCCCGCGCCGCCGCCTGAATGGCCCAGCTGGTGCTCACCCCGCACACTGACTCTTATACACAAATAGCGGTCTGAACGGAACTTTTCCCGTTTTCCAGGATCTGATCTTCCATGTGACTCCCA